>DAIOEG010000194.1:0-5512 GCA_036746415.1 Phycisphaera sp.
GGCCGTGGACACGTTCGATGGGCGTGCCCAAGGCCGGCAGCCCTACGCACGCCTGTTGGGTTTTGGCGCTTCGCAGACCGTACACCGTGAGAAGCGCAACCTCGAGCCCGATGCGCAGGGCGTCGCCATCGCGCACGCGATCCGCTCGGCGTTGCGTGAAGCGAAGCTCGATGCGAGCGAGGTTGATGTCATCGTGCCGTTTGGATTGGGTTGCCCCGCGTGGGACTCGGCCGAGCGCTCGGCGATGCACGCGGTCTTCGGCGATCGGTTGGCAGACGTGCCAGTGCTGGGCCTCAAGGCCCACGTGGGCAACCTTGGCGCGGGGGCTGGCGGGTACGAGCTGGCCGTCGCTGCCAAGGTACTGCAGTCGCAACAGCTCCCGCCGATCATTAACCGAGACTTGCCGCTCTCGCTACTCGGCTGCACGAAGACCCGCAAGCTGGACCACGCCCTGGTTTTCGCCACCTCACTGGGTGGCCAAAACACCGCGATGGTGATCGGCCGGGTGTAGAGTCCGCGCATGGTCGCAACGAACGACAACAACCACCCGAGGGGGTCTCAGCACGTGCTCAGCCCCGAGGACAGGCCCCGTCGGCTGACAGGCGCTTGATCACAGCCGCTATTCTTTAGCATTCATGAAGCACGCACCGCGCATCGTCATCACTGGGATGGGCTGGGTCACGCCGCTCGGCCATGACTTGGAAACAGTTTGGGCGGCGCTGCTGCGGGGGGACAGCGGCATCCGGCCGATCGAGCGGTTTGATGCTTCGACATTCCCCACCACGTTTGCCGCGCAGGTCCGGGCCTACGACCACAGCCCGTACGTCCAGCACCCACAGCTGCACGAGCACGTCAGCCATAACACCAGCTTCGCGCTGGGCGCAGCAGCGCAGGCATGGAAGCAGAGCGGGCTTGGGGCGTATACGCAGCTCGACCCGTCCCGGCTCGGGCTGTACCTGGGCGCGGGTGAGGGCACGCTCGACTTTGCGAACTACGCGGGCACTGCGCTTGCCGGCTGGTCGAAAGAGTCACAGAAGATCGACGGCGCAGCGTGGGGCAACGCCGCTCGCGAACGGTTCAACACGCTGGTCGAGGTGGAGCAAGAACCCAACATGCCGCTCACGCACCTGGCGCTCGAGTTTGGCGCGATGGGCCCGGCGTACAACTGCCTGACGGCCTGCGCCGCATCCACGCAAGCCATCGGCGAGGCCAGCGAGGTGCTCAAGCGCGGCGACGCGGACGTCATGATCACCGGCGGGTGTCACACCATGATCCACCCGCTGGGCGTCACCGGGTTCAACCGGCTCACCGCGTTATCCGAGCGCAACGACGACTACACAACCGCATCACGTCCGTTCAGCGGCGACCGCGACGGCTTTGTGATGGGCGAGGGCGCATCGATCCTGATCCTTGAGACCGAGGCGCACGCGCGGGCGCGGGGCGCAACGATCCTGGCCGAGGTCGCGGGGTACGGCTCGACGGCGGACGCGTACCGCATCACCGATATCCATCCCGAGGGTCGCGGCGCGGTGTTAGCGATGCAGCAGGCGCTGCGGATGGCGGGTGTGCAGCCGAGCGACATCGACTGGGTCGCGGCGCACGGCACGGGGACACAGGAGAACGACAGCATCGAGACCAAGGCGATCACGAAAGTGTTTGCGCCAGATGGTGAGGTGTCTCGCGTGCCGCCGGTCAGCAGCATTAAGAGCATGATGGGGCACCTCATCGCGGCGGCCGGCGCAACGCAGGCCATCGCGGCGGTGCTGGCGATCCGTGATGGGGTGCTACCTCCCACCGCGCACCTGAACACGCCGGCCCCCGAGTGCCCGCTGGATTACATCCCGCTCAAGGCACGCGACATCAAGGCGAATGGCGGGTCGGTGGACACGGTGCTGTCCAACAGCTTCGGCTTCGGCGGGCAGAACGACACGGTGGTGATCCGGCGGTTGTGACGTGTGTGTTTTGAATGATCAAAAAAAGCCGACGGTCGGTGACCGTCGGCTACTGTTCTGTTGCGTTGATCGATCAGTCGAAGAGCGGGCTGGTGAAGGTGGGCGGGATCTCTTTCATCGTGCTGGCCATCGAGGTGGCGACTTCGATGCGGAAGTTGCTCTCGCTGGTGTGCCGCTCGGCGAAGAAGAGCCGCAGCTCGTAGTTCTGGCCGGGCTTCAGGCCCAGCTCGGAGGCCTTCTCGTCAAGGTTGACCGACGCGCTCTGCTGGATATGGACACCGCCCAGGTCGACGGCGAGCTTGTTGTTGATGAAGACCCACACGTCGTCGTCGCCGGTGAACAGGAACGTCATCGACTCGCCGGGCCTGCTGGAGGGCGCGGTGTAGGTGAACTCACAAGCGAGCTCGAAGGTGAAGTGGAAGTTGTGGACGTTGCCGTTGGCCCACTTAAGCGACTTGCCGTCCTTGGTCTTGGGTGTGAGCCCGAAGCCCAGGTTGTCGATAGGAAAGAAGTACTTGAACGGCCCGGACATCTGCTTCTCACGGGCGAAGTAGTAGATGCCCGGCTTGGTGGGGTGCGGCTCGAGGGTGATGGTGTAAGGGATGTTGATATTGGTGCCGGGGTGGTCGGTGAACCACTCCGAGAAGGACGCGGGGGAAAAAACCGATTGGTTCCTTGTGCCTTTGGTCTTGTTGTAGTAGTCCATGTCGAGCTGCGGGAGCATGTTCTCGTCAAGGGTCTTCATGACCTTGTTGTAGGTGCCGGGGTAACTTTCCATGTCCGGGTGGGTCTGCTCGAAGTCGCGCAGCGTGCCGGTGAGCTCGACGCTGGCGGGCGGCGCATTGTCAGCGAGCTTCTTGCCCGCTTTGGTGGCATCCTTCTTGGCGACTGCCGGCATCGCGGTCATTGCAGTGATCAGGCCGAGGGTGAAAAGACGGGCAAGCATGGACAACACTCCCAGTTCGTATGGACCCACTCACCCCACGCCGAAACACTCGGCAAGACGGGGTCTTCATCGATCAGCACGACGCCGACCCACGTAGACCCCTGGGGGCAACCGCATCAACACTATGATTCAATCGGTGAGCGTCCAAACACTGTCAAGCAAACGAGCGATCGTTTTCCAGCCACCGCTGGTACAGCCCGCACAGATCGAGCCCGTATCACGATCGTTACAACACGACCCACCGAGACATCTCGGCGGGTCGTCGTCGTTGCTCAAAATGTGCGTGGCAGCGTGAATCAGTCATACAGCGGCGCGATGGCCGTGGGTTCAATCTTCTTCAAACGCAGTGTGGTCTCGATGCGGAAGTTGCTCTGCACGGTGTGACGCTCGGCGAAGAACAGCAGCAGTTCATACGTCTGACCCTCGACCAGGCCCAGGGCCTCGGCGTTGTCGTCGAGGTTGACCCCGCCACTGAGCTGCTCATGGACGCCGCCCAAGTCGACAGCAAGCTGACCGTTGATGAAGACCCACACGTCGTCGTCGCCGCTGAATGCGAATTCCAGGTCGTAGCTTCGGCTGTCGCGTGGCGTGAAGGCGAACTCGCTGCGGAGCTCGTAGGTGAAGTAGAAGTTGTGCGTGCCGGTCTCGACGGTCTGAAGGTCGTTGAAGCACGCGCCGGGCATGTCGTCGAGCGGGAAGAACCATTGATGTTCGCCTGTGGATTGCATCTCACGAGCGAAGAAGAACACGTTGGGCTTGGTGGGGTGTGGTTCGAGCGTGATGCTGTACGGCACGGAGATATTGACCCCGGGGACGTCGCGGTACCACTGGCTGAACGACTCGTGGGAGTGGACGGACTGCTGCGCGGTGCCGAGCGTCGCGTTGTAGTAGTCGGGGTCGAGCCGCGTCCGGCCGTCGCTTCCGAGGGTCGGCAGGACTTTGTTGTAAGTGTTTGGGAACGTCTGCATGTCGGGGTGGGCGATGGTGAAGTCGCGGAGCGTGCCGGTGAGCTCGAAGCCCGCGCCGGTGCCAGCCGAAGCAGCTTGCGCTGTAAGAGCCAGGGCGGCAACGACGGTGACGGCTTGTGACATCCGATGGAGCATGTGCGACCGCATCCTTTCAAGGCCCGCATCTAAGAAGTGCGTAAACACTTGCGGACAGAATGAAAAAAATACTCGATGCCCTTGGCTTGTCCAATGATTGACGTGTCAATGTGATGCGTTGTCGATGGACGCGCGTCACAAGCCCGACGCGTCCTACAGCCCCGTTAAAAGGAACGGCCGGCCCGTTGCGGGGCAGCAACGAAGCCGGCGTTCCTTGTCGTGCCGGCGGCGCCTCGTCATCCGAGGTCGCCGCCGATGGGTTGCGTTGCTTAGTCGAAGAGCGGCGCGATGGTCGTGGGCTCGATCTTCTTCAGCCGAAGCGTCGTCTCGATGCGGAAGTTGCTCTCGGTCGTGTGACGCTCGGCGAAGAACAGCGTGAGCGGGTACGTCTGGCCGGCGACCAGGCCCAACTCGGCGGCCTTTTGGTCCACGTTGACCGAGCCGCTCTGCTGGCCGTGCACACCGCCGATGTCCACCGCGAGCTTGCCGTTGATGAAGACCCACACGTCGTCGTCACCGGTGAACGAGAAGACCAGGTCGTGGTCCCGCGTGTTCCGTGCCGAGTAGGTGAACTCGGTCTGCAGCTCAAAGGTGAAGTAGTAGTTGTGCGTTCCGACGTTGGTGGTCTGGAGGTCGTTGAAGCACTGTGAGCCCATGCTGTCGAGCGGGAAAAAGTGCTTGAACGCGCCGGAGAGCTGCTTCTCCCGTGCGAAGAAGAACACGTTGGGCTTGGTGGGGTGCGGTTCGAGTTGGAGCGTGTAGGGCAAGCTGATGTTGACGTTGGGCACATCTCGGAACCACTGGCGGAAGGAGGCGCTGCTGGTGATCATGCCACGCTTGCCGTCGTGATTGCTGACGAGCTGGGGCTTGCCCTCTTCATCGAGGTAGGGCTCGACCAGGCCGGTGCGGACGTTGAAGTCCTTCTGCGGGTTCTGCATGTCGGGGTGGGCGATGGTGAAGTCCCGCAGCACGCCGGTGAGCGAGATCGTCTCGCTCGACTGGGCCAGGGCACTGGAGCCGCTGATGAGCAGGACGGCAGAAGCAACCAACGATGTCAGGGTGGAGCGTTTCATGGCAGGGGTCCGATTCCTCGTAAGGTTCGTTCCAATCGTCTCGTCGCCGCAGGGGTGGACCTGTCCGACGCGAGACGCACTGCCCTGGTCGAATGGAACTGTCCCATCCACGTTTTATCGGGGCTAGTCAAGCCCCCCGTTTTCTCACACTTCACCCGTGCCCCCAGCCCGCGCGACCCGCACAGCCCGCGTGCGCGCCACAGCTTCTCACCCCTGCCGTACACCGCGCACCATCAAGCCACTCCGCGCCGCCGTTACCATGCCAGCATGCCCCGAGTCCTGATCCTCCGAACCGCCGGCACCAACTGCGACGCTGAACTGGCGCACGCCTTCACCCTCGCCGGCGCAACGCCCACGACGCTCCACCTGCACCAATTGCTGGCCGACCCCGCCGTCCTCGACGACTTCCCGCTCATCGGGTTCCCCGGCGGGTTCTCC
>DAIOEG010000195.1:0-5497 GCA_036746415.1 Phycisphaera sp.
TCCTGGCGATGTGTGTGCACAGCAAGGCCGAGGGCGTGGCGGTGGGCGTGGGCTTCGCGGCGGAGGGCACGGAGTTTGCGACCAGCGCGAACATGGGCACGACGCTGTCGCTGGCGATCGCGATCCACAACATCCCCGAGGGGCTGGCGGTGGCGATCCCGCTGCGCGCGGCGGGCGTGTCGCTGCACAAGTGCTTCTGGCTGGCGGTGCTCACGAGCGTGCCCCAGCCGATCGCGGCGGTGCCTGCGGTGCTGGCGGCGTGGCTGTTCCAGCCGCTCATGCCGTGGCTGATGGCGTTTGCGGCGGGCGCGATGATCTTTCTGGTCGTCGTTGAGCTACTGCCCGAGGCGCTGGAGAAGGTGTCCCACAACCGCGTCGCGTGGTCGTTTGTGTGGGGCTTTGTGGGGATGATGCTGGTGCAGCTGGTGTTGTAGGGGCGTGCGTGGGAGGCGTCGCGACAAGTCGCGGTGCTACGGCATGACGCGTTATGGCGCTACGCGCTGCCGAGTTGTTGTCGGCAGATCGTGCGGAAGTGGTGGCCTTCAACCCAGAGGCGCACGGCAAGGGGCAGGTGGCGCGGCCGGTGCGTCGCGGTCCATGCGAGCAGCCGCCAGTAGTGCGACCGTCCGTGCTTCAGCAGGCCCAGCGAGACGCTGGCTTTGAGGAACGTCCACACCTGTGCGGGTTGAAGATTCGCCGAGGCGCTGGGCAGTCGGTAGTCGCGGAGGAAGGTCTTGAGTCGCCTTCGGAAGTCCTTGGCGTTGTAGAGGTCGTGCATGACACGGCGGTAGCCGTCGTGCAGGGTGGTGGGCGAGAGTCGGGTCTGGATGTTGGTCTGCGCGGCGACGTTGTTGCCGGTGAAGCGTCCGAGCAGTCGGCCTTCGTGGCGCATGCGTTCGTAGAGGCGCGTGCCGGTGGGCGCTTGGAGGATGCCGACCATCGCGGTGATGATGCCGGAATCGCGGATGAACTCGACGAGTCGGGTGAATGACAGCGGCGTGTCGGTGTCGAAGCCGAGGATGAAGCCGGCCTGGACTTGCAGCCCCGCGTGGTGGAGCTTGCGGACGTTGGCGACCAGGTCGCGTTTGAGGTTCTGCCGCTTGTGGCAGGAGGCGAGCGCTTCGGCGTCAGGCGTCTCAATGCCGACGAACACGGTGTCGAAGCCCGCGCTCACGAGGTCTGCGGTGAGCTTGGCATCATCGGCGAGGTTGATGGAGGCCTGCGTGAAGAAGCGGATGCGTGGGTGTGCCTCGTGCCAGCGTTGGAGCGGTGGGAGCAGGGTGCGGATGGCGTGTTTACTGCCGATGAGGTTGTCGTCCACGAAGAAGACCCCGCCGTGGAACCCGGTGCGTGCGATGGCGTCGAGCTCGCGGATGAGTTGGTCGGGCGTCTTGGTGCGTGGCGTCTTGCCGAGCATGGAGGTGACGTTGCAGAAGTCGCAATCAAACGGGCAGCCGCGCGAGAACTGCACGCTCAAGGCGTGGTAGTCGCGCGGCCGAACGAGGTCGTAGCGCGGCACGGGCGAGTGGGTGAGTGCGGGCTTGTCGGCGGACTGATAGCGGCGCTGCGGCTGACCCAGCGCGAGGTCGCGGAGGAAGGGCGGGAGTGTCGTCTCGGCCTCGCCCAGGACGAGGTGATCGACACCGCTGAACGCATCGGGGTCGCAGGAGAACAGCGGCCCGCCGGCGACGGTGCGGACGCCCTGAGCGGCGCATCGGGCGATGACTTCACGGGCGGACTGTTCCTGCACAGTCATCGCACTGATCCACGCCGCGTCAGCCCATGCAAGGTCCTGCTGCGTGAGCGGTCGGACGTTCATGTCGATCAGGCGCAGCTCCCACTCCGGAGGCAGCATCGCTGCGATGGTGAGCAGGCCCAGGGGCGGGAGCAGCGCCTTGCGACCGACGAAGCGCAGGGCGTGTCGATAGCCCCAGAACGTGTCGGGCGACGCGGGGTTGATGAGCAGTACACGCAAGGCGGGCCCTTTGTGTTGGAGTGCGTCGGTGATGGCGTCGCGCGAGCATAGTGAGGCGTGTCAGCGTGCGCGGGGCGGGCGCGGGAAAGACCTGAGTGGTGGAGCTCTATGAAGAAAGCCCACGTTGGTTGGACGTGGGCTTGGGTGGGTTCGTGTGTGATGTGTGGGTTTACTTGCTGGGTGCCTGGTGTTGGTGGAGGGCGTCGTCGGCTTGATGGGTGGAGGCGATGGGGGAGAGGGGCGATTTGATGCAGGGCGAGCCCTCGCGGTAGGGGACGACGCCGCCGGGGACCAGTGGCTTGACCACGTCGCCGGCCGAGCCCTTCCAGTCGAGCTTGAGGGGGCCGACGCCGGGCATCGGCGCGACGTAGCGGGCGGCGTTGGCGAGGACGCGGCGGATCTGCGGGTGGTAATAGATGGGGAAGGTCTCGTGGCCCGGGCGGAAGTAGAAGACCTTGCCGGCCCCGCGTCGCCAGACGCACCCGGAGCGGAAGACCTCGCCGCCCTCGAACCAGCTGATGAAGACCAGTTCATCGGGGTCGGGGATGTCGAAGTGCTCGCCGTACATCTCGGTGTGTTCGAGCTCGATAAAGTCGGAGGTCATGCCCGCGGTGATGGGGTGGCCGGGGATGATGGCCCAGAGGCGTTCCTTCTCGCCGGCCTCGCGCCACTTGAGGTGGCAGTTGGTGCCCATCAGCAGCTTGAAGGGCTTGGCGTAGTGGCCCGAGTGCAGGACGATCAGGCCCATGCCTTCGCGGACACGCTGGGCGACTTTCTCCGCGATCTCGTCCTTGACTTCGGGGTGTGCGCAGTGTCCCCACCAGGTGAGCACGTCGGTGTTGGCGAGGACCTCGTCGGTGAGGCCGTGGGACGGCTCATCGAGCGTGGCGGTTTTGACGATGGCGTCCTTGCCGAGGTGTTCGACGAAGCCGGCCTGCATGACCTTGTGCATGCCGTCGGGGTAGACGGCTTTGACTTCTTTGCTCGTGTGTTCGTGTCGGTATTCGTGCCAGACGGTGATACGGATGGGTTGGGGCATGGTTGCTGTCGCTTGACGAAGGGGCGTGATCGGATCGGGTTCCCAACGCGGGGCCCGTGCCGCGATAGATTAACGCCAAGGGGTGTTGGGTGCGACGGATCCTCGCCCGGCGCGGAAGGGGATTGGAACCGCAGATGCACGCGGATGAGCGTCACGGTCAGCAACGGTCAGGCGTTTGAAACCTTGACATTCCCCCTGAGAGTGTCAAGGTTTCGATCCGCGTTGGTCTGCGTTCATCCGTGGTTCCAAAAGGACCTGCAAGACAGTCGGTCAGCCGTTGGGGAAGGTGAGTTGGACGCGCTGGCCGTTGGTGTTGCAAGTGTCGATGGGAAGGTTTTTTGTGGGAAGCGGATGGTTGCCTGACGCGCCGAGGGGTTGAAGACGCAGCGGGACGCAGCAGCGCAGCCGGCACCCCTCGAGCGTTTGAAACCTTGACATTCCCCGTTGCGTGTCAAGTTTGAAGAAGCTCTGTCACAGCGACGCGGACACCAGCACACCAAGCGGCGCATCCACGTGAGTCGCGGCACGTTTCTCGACTCAATGTGCTTGGATGTCTGCCCGGCGTCTGCGTGTCTTGGTGGTTTGTTGAGTCGTTCTGAAAACTTGACATTCCCCGGAGAGTGTCAAGGTTTCGATCCGCGTTGGTCTGCGTTCATCCGTGGTTCCAAAAGGTCCTGCAAGACAGTCGGTCAGCCGTTGGGGAAGGTGAGTTGGACGCGTGTGCCGTTCATGATCCAGTGGCCGATGCGGCCGTCGCGTTTCTTCCAGATGATGTCGTCGGTGCGGTCGGCGTTGAGGTCGGTGACGCGTTGGACGGCCCACCACTTGGCGTCGACGTTGGGGCCGTTGAACTGTCGGGTGACCTTGCCGTTGTTGAAGAGTTGGACGCGTGTTTCCTGGGTGGTCTTGTTCCAGAGGACGCGGTCGGTCTGGCCTTTTGCGTCGAAGTTGCCGGTGGCGGCGACGGTGAAGCCGGCGGGGACGGCGGTGGTGCTTGGCGTCGGCAGCCTCGGCGGGGGTGTGGGGGCCGGTGCCGGTGCTGGGGTGGGCGCTTTGCTTGCGGGGGCACGGTTGAGCAGGCCCGCGTTCTTGAGCGCTTTGAACCACGTGAGGCCCATGACTTTGTAGCCAAGTGCGGTGGGGTGCAGGTAGTCGCGGGAGCGCATGAGGTGGTGGTTGGCGGTGGCCGTCGCGCGGGGGTTGGCCTCGTTGAGGTTGTTGAACCAGTCGACGGATCGGTCGTTGTCGGTGTTGGCTTTCTTGAGATCGGCGGCGTTGAGGCCCAGGGACTTCGCGTCGGTGTTGTAGAAGTCGACCAGGGTGATGCGTGCGGCGAAGGCGCGGTCCTTCATGGCGTTCACGGCGGATTGCAGCCGGGCGTTGTAGGCGTTTGTTTCAACGACCTTCGCGGGGCTGACGCCGCTGTTGGAGCTGCGCCCGCCGGGGATGATCTTGGCGAGCAGGACCTTGACATCGGGGGCGAATCGGCCGGCGCGCCAGTACTTGGTCAGGTCGCCCAAGAGGGTGTTGAGTTCGTCGATGGCTCTGCTGGCGTTGGCGGCGTTAATGGTGTTGGTGCCGATGTGCAGGAGGACGACATCGGGCTTGTCTTGTTTGGACAGCACGTTGTCTTGCCGGAGCGCATCGACGATGGACTTTCGGAACGTGCCGTTGCTGGAGCGGTAGCTGTCTCTGGCGCGGGCGCCTTGGACGCTGTAGTGGTCGTTGTCGTAGCCCCGGCCATCGCGGAGCTTGCCGACGAAGTTGTGGGCGATGCCGTTGGCGTTGAGCTTGTCGCCCAGGTGCTTTCGGTAGCTCTGGTCGATGCTGCCGATGCCCAGGGTGATGGAGTCGCCCAGGGCGAGGATCGAGAGCGGGGCGGCGGCGAAGAGCTGGCGTGGTTCGAGGGCTTCGAGGGGCGCGGGGGTGGGGGGGCGTTGCGGGGTGTGCATGGGCGGTCCATCACGTGTGCGGGCATGGTGGCCCGTGGTGTCTGGTCGGCCGTCCGGGCCTGTGATGTGCGTGTCCTTGCGGGCGTCTGATTCCGGGGCGGAGTCAGAGCCCATAGGGTAGTGCAGTGGGTGCGAGCGTGCGCGGCACCTTGGGGCGGGGTGTGTTTGTGCGTGATGGATGAGAGATATTCTTGGTCCATAAGAGCGGTTCTCGGGTAGCCAGCGGAGCGGCACATCCCGATAGTTCCTGTGCCGGTGGCGGCGGGTTGAACTTGCTGGACCCCCCCCTGCCTGTCGTCGCCGGCTTTTTTGGACCCCCCTTGAGAACAGGTCGGACGATGTCGAGAGACGTTGGCCGGCCCGTTCTTTTTTGGTTTTTGGGTAGATTGACCGGGAGGTGGGGAGCCAGACGCTTCGCCCCGCAGCGGGACTCAGCGTCGGCGTGGTGTTGTGGTGAACGAAAGAGTGAGGGGGGCGTGTTGAAACGGATGGTGCTTGAGCAGTGGCGTTGGGGGTTGGAGTGCCTGTTGT
>DAIOEG010000196.1:0-5479 GCA_036746415.1 Phycisphaera sp.
AACGTTCACGGCGACTCGTGGACGTGTTGGAGAGTTATACGTTGTGGCCCCTGTCGAGGTTCAGTCGTCCCACGAGGGGATGGGGTCTTTGAGTTGCTTCCAGCCGTCGAGGCCTAGGGCAACCTCGGCATCGGTAAGCAGGCACGCGTCGAGGCGCTGCGTGATCCAGTCGCGGTCGATGTCGATGCCGATGAACACGATCTCCTGTCGGCAGTCGCCGACGGTGTCGTCCCATCGCTCCATGACCCACGCGTGCGTGTCGGGGTCGTCGGGCCACTGTTCCTTGGGCACGGAGGCGAACCAGTATCCCGCGCGTTCGAGCGTGAAGCTCTTGCCGGCCGAGGACCACATGCCGCAGTACTGCGGCCGGCTGGCGAGCCAGACGTAGCCCTTGGACCGCAGGACCCGGCCGATGAGGCCCGCGTGTGCCGCGTCGATGAGTCGGCCGGGGTGGAAGGGCTTGCGTGCGCGGTAGACGAAGCTGCCGATGCCGTACTCGAGCGTCTCGGGCGTGTGGTTGCCCTCAAGCTCTTGGGCCCAGCCGGGCATCTGCGACGCCGTCGCCTCGTCGAAGAGGCCGCGCCCCAGCACGCTGTCGATCGACACCGCGCCGCGCTTGCTGCGCACGATCTGGGCCGAGGGGTTGAGCTTACGCAGCACCGCTTCCAGCACGCCCGCGTCGCTCTCGCTCACCATGTCGCACTTGTTCAGCACGATGACGTTCGCGAACTCGACCTGATCGGTCAGCAAATCCACGATCGTTCGGCCATCCTCTTCGCCCACGCCCATGTCCCGGTCCAGCAACGCATCGGGGCTCGTGAAGTCGTCCATGAAACGCGAGGCGTCGACGACCGTCACCATCGTGTCGATGTCCGCCACATCGCTGAGCGCAAAGCCCGCTTCATCGCGGAACGAAAACGTCGCGGCCACGGGCATGGGCTCGGCGATGCCTGTGGACTCGATGAGCAGGTGGTCGAAGCGGTTTTCTTTTGCAAGCCGAGCGACCTCGAGGATGAGGTCTTCACGCAGCGTGCAACAGATGCAGCCGTTGGACATCTCGACGAGCTTTTCCTGTGTGCGTGACAGCTCGGCCCCGCCGTCCCGGACGATCGGCCCGTCGATGTTGACCTCCGACATGTCGTTCACGATCACCGCGACCCGCAGCCCCTCCCGGTTGTGCAGCACGTGGTTGAGCAGCGTCGTTTTGCCCGCGCCCAGGAACCCCGAGAGTACGGTGACAGGGAGTTTGCGGGCCGGTGTTGTGTCCTTGGGCATGGGGGCTTTCAAAAGAGGTGTACATCCGAAATGATAGTTGATTATCAACCCAAGTCAAGCCACGGACCTTGCAGGCAAAGCGCCTCCGCCCCGGGAGTGGTGACTCACGGCGTGCCTGCGTTCACGCCTGCATCATCGACAGAAACGCCGAGCAGAATGCGGGCAGGTCGTCGGGGCGTCGGCTGCTCACCCGGCGGTGCGACGCGTCCACGCAGACCTCTTGATCAACCCACGTCGCGCCGGCATTGACCAAGTCGTCCGTCAGCGCGGGCGTGCTGGTGTAGGTTACGCCCTTCACGATGCCCGAAGAGATGTCGATCCACGGGCCGTGACAGATCGACGCGATGGGCTTGCGTTGCTCGGCCATTGCGCGGGTGATGGCCTTGACGGCCGGGTCTCGCCGGAGCTTGTCGGGCATCCACCCACCGGGGATCACGAGCGCATCAAAGTCTGACGCGCTGAGCGCACTCACCGCGGCCTTGGCCTCCTGCGGGTAGCCGTGTTTGCCCTTGTGCGTCACGCCCGCAGTCTGCCCCGCGATGACGACAACAGCGCCGGCCTCGCGCAAGCGGTACTTGGGGTATTGCAGCTCCATATCTTCGTAGTCGTCGCCAACAAAGATGAGCACGCGCTGGCCGGTGATGCTGGGCATGGGGTTCCTTTTAAGCGGGAGTAGGGAGTGGGTGTTGGGGAGTGGTCGGAGTCGGCGTCGCGTCGTGAGTTGTGAGTAGGGCTCTGTGAGTTGGATGAAGAATGGCGAACTAATCTCTGCCTGCCTGCATGCCCCACTCACGACTCACCGCGTCATGGCTTCATCGCCTCGGGCATCCCGCCGGGGAACATGGTTTCGATGTACGCGCGGATGCGCTGCGCGCGGTTGTCGGGGTCGGGGTGTGTGGAGGCCCACTCCGGGGTGCCGCTGGACCCGCCGGAAGCTTCTTTGAGGATCTCCATGACGCGGATCATGGCGTGCGGGTCGTACCCCGCGGCGGCCATGAGTTGCAGGCCGATGAGGTCGGACTCGATCTCGTCCTGCCTGCCGTAGGACATCTGCACGAAGTTGGCGACCATGCCGGCGACTTGCCCGGCGCTGGCGTCTCCCGAGGCCATGACGGCTGCGCCGGTGAGTCCTTGTGCGAGTTGCTGCTTGGCCATGCGTTCTGCGCCGTGTCGTTCGATGACGTGGCCGAGCTCGTGTCCCATGACGCCGGCGAGCTGGCCCTCGGTTTCGAGTTTGGCGTAGAGGGCCTCGGTGATGAAGGTCGGCCCGCCGGGCAGGGCGAAGGCGTTGACCGTCTGCGTGTCGGCGAGCAGCGTGAAGCTGAACTCCCACGGCACCTCGCGCGCGTTGGGGTACACGGCCAGGATCGCGCTTGCGAGTTTCCGGCCGACGTCTTGCACGTGTTGCTGGGCCTGTGCATCGCGTGACCGCCCGCCGAACTGGGCCGACATCTCGGGCACGGCTGTGAGCCCGAACGCGACCTCATCGGGGATGGACAGCGCGACGCGTTCGGGATTGCCCGTGACGGGGTTGGTCTGGGTGTTGAAGTAGTAGCTGCCCAGTGCGAAGGCGGCGAGGACCAGCGCGATGATGAGTCGCGCCTTGAACGAACCGAGCGAGCCGCGCCGGCCAAGGGCGTGTTGCGCGGGTCGTTGGCCGGGGCGTCGGAGTTGGAAGGGCATCGCGGTGTCTCGTGTGGGTGTGCATGATCATGATAAGCGGGGCATACGGAGACCGAGTCGGTGAAAGACTTGGAGGGATGGCGTATGTTGGCGGCGAAGGTTTCATGTACACCCTTGAAAGGAACGCAGACGCATGGCCCTGCTGCTTGGCATCGATATCGGGACATCAGGGACCAAGACGCTCTTGTGCGACGGCAAGGGGCAAGTGCTGGCAACGGCGTCGGCCCCGCACAGCGTGCAGTCGCCCCGGCCGGGCTGGTCGGAGCAGTCGCCCCAGCAGTGGTGGGACGCCGTCGTGCAAGCCACACACGCTGTAGTCAAGAAAGCCAAGCGAGCGGGCACCGACATCACCGCCGTCGGCCTGTCGGGCCAGATGCACGGCAGCGTGTTCCTCGATCAAGACCTCCGCGTCCTCCGGCCCGCGCTCCTGTGGAACGACCAACGCACCACGCAGCAATGCGCCGCCATCGAACACGCCGCCGGCTCACGCGCAGCGCTTATCAAGATGGTCGGCAACCCCGCGCTCACCGGCTTCCAAGCGCCCAAGGTGCTCTGGCTCCGCGATCAAGAGCCAGCGCACTTCAAGAAGACCCGGCACGTGCTCTTGCCCAAGGACTACATCCGGCTGCTGCTCACCGGCGAGCTGGCCACCGAAGTCAGCGATGCCTCGGGCACACTCCTGCTCGACGTCAAGAAGCGCGCGTGGAACACCAAGCTGATGGCGCTGCTCGGGCTCGACCCCGCGCTGTTCCCCAAGGT
Source organism: Phycisphaera sp. (assembly GCA_036746415.1). GTDB lineage: Bacteria > Planctomycetota > Phycisphaerae > Phycisphaerales > Phycisphaeraceae > DAIOEG01. Next base: position 3,718 of record DAIOEG010000196.1, read on the forward strand.
GCACGAGTCGCACGTCGTCACCGGCGAGATCCACGCGCAGGCCGCGCAACTGCTGGGCCTCAAGGAAGGCACGCCCGTCGTCGGCGGCGGCGGCGACCAGGCCGCCGGCGCGATCGGGAACGGCATCGTCAGCACCGGCATCGTCAACGCGTCGCTGGGCACCTCCGGCGTCGTCTTCGCGCATGCCGATGTGCCGACCTACGACAAGCTCGGCAGGGTGCACACGATGTGCAGCGCGGTCGAGAACAAGTGGTGCGTCTTCGGCTGCATGCTCAGCGCTGCGGGCAGCTTCCAGTGGTTCCGCGACACGCTGTGCAAGGGTGAAGCGTTTGATGCACTTGTGGATGAAGCCGCAACAGCGCCGCCCGGCGCAGAGGGGCTGCTGTTTCAGCCGTACCTCACCGGCGAGCGTTGCCCGTATGCGGACCCCAACGCCAAGGGCACGTTCGTCGGCCTCACGACCCGGCACACGCGGGCGTACATGCTGCGAGCGCTTCTGGAAGGCGTGACCTTCGGCATGGCCGACCAGGTCCGCATCATGCACGATGACATGAAGCTGCCCATCAAGACCGTCCGGCTCTCAGGCGGCGGAAGCAAGTCCGCCTTCTGGCGTCAGCTCCAGGCCGACGTGTATGGCAAGCCCGCGGCCACCATCAACAGCGACGAAGGCCCGGCCTACGGCGTCGCGCTGCTCGCGGGCGTCGGCACGGGCGTCTGGCCCAGCGTGCCCGCCGCGTGCAAACAAGCCATCACCGAAACCACACGACTCAAGCCCGACGCCAAGACACACAAGCACTACCTGCAACGACACGACGCCTACACCCACTTGTACCAAGCACTCAAAGCCGAGTTCGCACGAGGCGCGTAAGAGTTTGAACCGCAGAGGCGCAGAGAGGAAAGAAGAGTTTTTAGCCGCAGATGGACGCAGATACACGCAGATGTAGGACAGTGGAGAAAGATGTCTCGGACATAAGCATTTGTTGTTCTTGCAATCAACGCCTCAGGTGCTTCACACTCTTAATCTTCATATCTGCGTTCATCTGAGTCCATCTGCGGTTAAAAACGGCTCTTTCCTGTCTGTTCTGCGTCCCCTGCCTCTGCGGTTCATCCAGCAGCTGTTAATCTCGACGCAGGAGTTGTTCGCGTTGGATCATGACCTTCAGCGTGTGGGTGACCAGTTCGATCTGGGTTTCGTCCATCTGGTTGAAGAAGGGCAGGGCGATGGTGCGTTGGCTGGAGCGTTCGGCGACGGGGTAGTCGCCGGGCTTGTAGCCGAAGGTGTTGCGGTAGAAGGGTTGGAGGTGGATGCAGGGGAAGTAGTTGCTGGCGCCGACTTCGTGTCGTTTGAGGCCCGCGATGATGCGGTCGCGTTCGACGTGGCCGTAGGTGGCTTCGAGTCTTGGGACGAAGACGAACCAGGAGCTTTGTTGTTCTGCGCCGGGCTCGGGGCTTGGCATGATGAGGTCTTTCCAGTCCATCATGCGTCCCATGTAGGACGCGGCCACTCGGCGTCGGGCGTCGAGCAGCTCATCAAGCCGTTGCATCTGGGCGATGCCCAGCGCGGCGGAGATTTCATTGAGACGGTAGTTGTAGCCGAGGCGTTCGTGGGCGAGCCAGGAGCCGACGCTGTTGTCGGGGCCTGCGTGTGCGTCGCTGGATCGGCCTTGGTTTCGCAGGGATCGGCAGAGGTCGGCGACGCGGTCGTCATCGGTGACGATCATGCCGCCCTCGCCGGTGGTGATCTGCTTGTTGGGGTAGAAGC
>DAIOEG010000197.1:0-5478 GCA_036746415.1 Phycisphaera sp.
AGGCGAATTGCGAAGATCGAGCCGCAGGATCCCGGGTCGATGCGGGCGGGACGCTGCTGATGGACGCCGTGGGCGGGACGCAGCCGGCGGTCGATGCTGCGTCGGCGATGCTGCGTCAGTTGTATCCCGACCGCTCGACGGACCGCATCAGCAGCTTTGACCCGATGATCACGGGGGAATCGCCGATGCCCGTGGGCTCGCACAACCTCAGCCGCGTCACGTACCGGCGATACACGCTCTACCGCATGCAGCCCAGCAGCTCGCCGGCGCTGCAGGCGGTGTATCTGGACAGCAGGCCCGCGGTGCTGTTCAGCGCGGAAGACCTGACGTGTGGCCTGGCCGGCATCCAGCACTGGGGCATCGTTGGGTACTCGGTGCAGTCGGCCCGTGAGATCACCGCCAACATCCTCCGCTCAGCCGTCAATCGCTGAATGAGTCTCTCCCCGCCATGACACACTTTCAATCACAAGCCGCTGCCCTTGCCGTCCTGCTCGCGGTGCCCTGGGCGACGCCCGCGTGGGCCATGCGTCCGTATAATGCCACCGCGCTCAGCGACCAGTCGGAGTACGCGCTGGGCACGTACACCATGAACGTGGTGTTCCTGCAGGACAACCTGCTGCGCGACACCGCCAACGCGTCGCACCCCGTCAGCCCCACCGGCTCGGTCGTCCACTGGACCGCAGCCGAGCTCCTCGAACGCCGGCAACGCATCACCGATGCCGCCGCGTTCTGGTCCAACGCGTCGGCCGCGATCCACCACCCCGGGGCCCGGCTCAACATCGCCGTCAACTTCGTCAACGCCGGCAACCCGCTCACTGTTGCCTCCATCGGCGGCGAGGGCGACATCAGCCCCTACGGCGATGCGCTCCACCTGCTCAACCCCGCCTACAGCGTGACCAACGACTTCAACGCCGTGCGGCAGTTCAACGATGACACCCGCGTGAGCTTCAACACGAATTGGGCCTTCACCACCTTCGTCAAGCCGTTCAACGGCCGGGCGTCCGCCTACATCAACGGCCCGCTCACCAACGCCTTTGAAGACGACCCGTCCTGGACCTACGCACACGAGATGGGCCACATCTTCGGAGCCCTCGACGAGTACGCCGGCGCCGGCAACACCGCCCAGCGCGGCGGCTATCTCCACGCCCTTAACACCAACGCCCAGCGCAACAGCGACGGCAGCGCGAACCCAGACTCCATCCCCGCGCTCATGCGCAACGCCAACCGCTACAACCTCTCGCAGGGCACGATCAACCAGATCGGCTGGACCGACACCGACAACGACACCATCCCCGACATCCTCGACACCGTCCCCACGCTGACCGCCAACACCGCAGGCACCGACCCGACGCTGGGGCTCTTCCAGCTCGACCTGGACGCGGTCGTCACACCCATGGTCAGCCCCGACCCCGGCGAGGGCAACTACACGATTAACACGCTGCAGAGCGCGCGATACCGCGTGGACGACGGCGGGTGGCAGTCGCTCGTGCCCGATGACGGGTTGTTCGGAGCGTATGCCGAGTCGTTCACGTTGTCGCTCAGTGGCCTTGGCACGGCTGGCTTCGTGGTCGATGTCGAGGTGTACAACAGCGTGGGCAACGCGGCGGTGCGCCGCTTCACGCACGTGGTGATCCCCGAGCCAGCATTGGCGATTGGGTTGGCGCTGGTGTTGCCGATGGCCGTGCTGCGTCGCCGCTCGGGTTTGCGTGCGGTGTCCCTGACCTGATCCACCGCAACGGTGACGGCCGAGTCCAACCGTGTCCACGCCTGACACGCTTGAGCACCACAGCCGCGTCCACCCGTTGCAGGGCAGGATGCGGGTCGTGTGACGGGCTTGGCAGGGGGGTTGGGATGGTTTAGGATGTTGCGTCACGCCCGGCGATTGTCCGCCGGGCGTTTTGTTGTTCTGACCTCATGTTCAGGCCCAGGATGCCGGCGTTCCCGGTGGTGCCTCGACTCCCTGAAAGGAGCCGACCGTGGACTTTTTGACCCGTGATGAGAAGCAGCGACTCGAGCAGCGCCTGTCGGACCTGAAGAACCGCCGCACGTCGGTGGCCGAGCAGATCGCCGAGGCCCGCAGCCACGGCGACCTTAAGGAGAACGCCGAGTACCACGCGATGCGTGAGCAGCAGGGCATGGAAGAAGCCGAGATCCGTCGCCTCGAGGAAAAGCTCAAGAACAGCCAGGTCGCTGACAACGTGGAGAAGCCCGACGACATGGTGTTCCTGGGCTCTGTGGTCGTGCTGCGCGACACGGACGACGACACGGAAGACCTGTACAAGCTGGTGGGCGAGTCGTCGGGCAACTTCGACGCCGACGAGATCGAGGTGTCGGCCGGCAGCCCGCTGGGCGAAGCGCTGCTCAAGTCCCGCGTAGGTGAGACCGTGAAGGCCGACCTGCCCACGGGCACCAAACGCTTCGTGATCATGCAGATCAAGTGAGGCGGCAACGCTGCGCTCAACCACAGAGGCACGCAGGACACAGAGGGCACGGAGCGGGAGTGTGATCTGCAGATGGCGCAGATTGAGCGGACGATTCAGAATGCTGGCTTCACAACACGGCCTTCATTCAGATCGCTCTTGTGACTTGTGTCTGAACCATCTGCGCGATCTGCGCGATCTGTCGACAAGCTCTGTCTCCGTGCCCTCTGTGCCTCCGTGGTTCGGCGAAGCGCAATCAGCCCCGTTCCGATCCGCAAGTTGTCGAGTAGAATGAGGGCGACCATTTGGAAGGAATCCCCCATGCGCCACACACTGGCCCGCTCAAACGTTCAACGCCCGCTGACCATCGCCACCGCTGCCCTGCTCGCTGCGGCCCTCGCGATGCCCGCCCTCGCCCAGCAGCAGGTCAACACCGGCAACCGCCTCGACGCCAACCAGCAGGCAGGCACCGGCGGGATCAACCCGGGCGCCGCGCAGATCGACTTCCAGGCACGCAACCTGCTCATCACCGGGCAAGTCGGCGACGCTCGGCAGTTCCGAGGCGATGTCGGCTACGGCGCGGCGGGCGCCTTCGGCGGGCAGCTCGGCTCAGACGACCTCTTCCGCTTCCGGGCCGACTCGTACAACGCCAACCGCTCCTACGCACCGCCCATCCCCGGGGCCGGCCCACGCTCGGGCCAACCCGTGATCTACAACGACTTCTTCAACCCAGGCGTGGGCTCGGCACAGCCCAACGTCGCCCGCACCGTCATCAACCAGGACGGCTCGCGCTCCGTGGTCAACAACCCCACCGGCAACGTCTACAACCCCGACCTCCTCGGCGGGATCGCCGCGCAGCGACCCTACACCAGCCCCGCCGACGCCTACCAGCAAGGCAGCACCAACAACGCCGGCCTGGGCCTTTACCAACAGGCCGACGGCGCGATGCTCCGGCTCGACGCCAACCCACTCTTCGGCGTCCGGCAGACCGCCCTGACCCCCGGCTCGCTCGCGCCCACAGGCGCTCCAACCACGCCCGGCAGCTCGCCCGCAGGCCTCGACACCGAATCGGCCCCCGACAACCTCATGCAGGCACGTATCGAGCCCACCACCCCCGGTTCGGCGCTCAATACCGACCCGCGTGTCAACGGCGCGCTCCAGCCCGGCCAGACCGGGGCCATCGTCAACCCCGCCGGCTCCAACGCCCCAGCGCTGCCGGGCCTTGTCCAGCCCGCCAAGACCACGCCCCGCAACCGCCCCGGCACACTCCCCACCATCGACTCGGCGTCCAACCTCTCGCCCACCCAGCAGATCGGCCTGCGGCTCACGCCCGCCGCCGCCATCGGCCAGACCAACCGTGGCCAGGGCGGCGACGACCAACGCCTCCAACGCCTGGGCACCAGCATCTTCAACCCCGACAAGCTCGCCAAGGCCGACGAGGAACAAGTCGAGGCCAGCTCGTACCTCACGCTGCTCACCCGCATCCGCGAGCAAGCCGCCGCCCGCGTCGGCCAGCCGGTCGCCGACAACGCCGATCAACCCGCCGACAATCAGGCCGGTGCCCAGCGTGACGCGCTGCCCCGCCCCGCGTGGATGCGGAGCATCGAGGACCCCGAGGCCGACATGATCAAGCAGGCCGAGGAACGCCGGCTGGGCACGCTGTCCCGCCTGCTCGAGCTTGAGAGGCAAAACCGCGTCGCGTCCGAGCGTGGCGAGCTGCTCCCGCAGTGGCGGCCCGGCACCAACCCGCTCAACCCCGCCGGCGGCGACGCGAACAACCCCGATGCCGGTAATGCAGCCGCCCCAGGTGCCGACCGCCCCGACCGCGTGGGCGTGAACCGGTCCGACACGCTGCAATCGCTGATCCGTCAGCTCAGCTACGACCTGCCGCGTGTGGAGACGCTTAAGGGCAACCGCGAGACGCGGGTCAACGAGACATTCGCCAAGGCCGAGGACGCCCTCGCCAAGGGCAACTACTTCGACGCCGAGGCGATGTACCGCCAGCTCATCCTCGATGCGCCCGACAACCCGCTCGCTCGCGTCGGCCAGGTCCACGCCGAGATGGGCGCGGGCATGGTCCGCTCCGCCGCGTTCCACCTCCGCCAGCTGTTCGACCAGCACGCCGAGCTCATCAGCACCCGCTACGCCCAGAACCTCCTGCCCCCCAGCGACCGCCTCAAGTGGCTCCAGCAGGAACTCCAAAAAGCCATCGACGCCCAGGACCAGAGCAACCTCGAGCCCGGCCTGCTCATGGCCTACCTCGGCTGGCAGGTCGAGTCCCGCCAACTCACCCGCTACGGCCTCGCCATCGCCCAAGAAGCCGCCCCCGCCGACCCGCTCCTCGCCCTGCTCCGACAGGTCTGGCTGGGCGAAGAAGAGTAAACCGAGTCACCCCAACACGATGAATCCGACGTTCAACGAACGTCGGATTTTTTGTGTCCACCCTGTCCGTGCCCTGTCCGCGCGCTGGCCGCACGCGGTGTGCGAGACTCCAAGCGCACGAGCGGTCACGCAGTCGAGCGATGCACAACCCGCGACCTGTCAGGTCGCGGCTCAAGACAACGCGTTGCGTGGTGCTTCAACGGGCGAGGTCGAAGCGGTCCAGGTGCATGACCTTGGTCCACGCGGCAACGAAGTCATGCACGAAGGTCTGCTGTGCATCGCTGGAGGCGTAGACCTCGGCCAGGGCGCGCAGGTGCGAGTTGGAGCCGAACGCGAGGTCTACGACCGACGCGGTCCACTTGAGCTTGCCGGTGGCTCGGTCCTTGCCTTCGAGGATGTGCGCGGCGTCCTTCGAGCGTTCCCACCGGGTGTTCATGTCGAGCAGGTGGACGAAGAAGTCGTTGGTGAGCGTTTGCGGTCGGTGCGTGAACACGCCGAGGGCGGATTGGTCGAAGTTGGCGCCAAGGACGCGCATCCCGCCGAGCAGCGCGGTCATCTGCGGGGCGGTGAGGGTGAGCAGTTGCGCTTGGTTGATGAGCAGGTGCGCGGCGCGGGCCGAGTGGGCGGGGTGGGTGTAGTTGCGGAAGCCGTCGGCGAGTGGTTCGAGGTGCGCGAA
>DAIOEG010000198.1:0-2870 GCA_036746415.1 Phycisphaera sp.
TCAAGAAGTCGACGCAGGCGAAGGCTTACGCCACGAAGCTCCAGCAGATGGTGGGCGAGGTGTCCGCCGCCGTTGCCGCCTCGGGCAACACGTCGGTCTCGCACCCGCTCATCGACGCCAAGGCCGGGGCGGATGCGCCGACGGTGCTGCTCGTGCTCAGCTCCAACCGCGGCCTGGCGGGCAGCTACAACGCCAACGTGCTCCGCATGGTGTCACGGCTTCTCGAAAGCGAGTTGCCCGCGAACAAGCGACGGTTGGAAGTGGTGGGAAAGAAGGGCGTGAACTTCTTCAAGTTCAACAAGACGGCTGTGGCCGAGGTCCACAACCAGTTCACGGACAACCCCAAGTACGCCGAGATCCACGCGCTGGCCGAGCGTTACATGGCCGAGTTTGCGGATGGCAAGATCGCGGGTGTGAAGGTGGCGTACATGCGTTTCGTCAGCGCTGGCAAGCAGGTGCCCGAGGTGCTGCAACTGCTGCCGTTGTCGTCGTCGGCCCCGGTTGAAGCGACGGAGAAGAAGAGCGCGTCGAACTACGAGTTCTCGCCGGACGCCGCGACTCTGCTGGCCGAGCTTCTGCCAGCAACGGTGAAGACGACGCTGCAGCGGTGCTTCAACGACGCAGTGGTGAGCGAACAGATCGCGCGGATGGTGGCGATGAAGTCGGCAACCGACGCGGCCGGTAAGCAGAGCAAGTCCCTGCAACGCCGATTCAATCGCGCCCGCCAAGCCGCCATCACCACCGAACTCAGCGAGATCATCGCGGGTGCGGCGGCGTTGAACTGATCGAAGCGAAGAGTTTGAGCCACCGATGGACACAGATGAACACAGATAAGGAGGAGTTGGCCACGGAATGCACAGAATCAGAGGAAGGGAAGGGAGTCATGCGAGGAACTGGTCAAATCGTGCGTCTTGATACGCAACCCCTTTCTCATACCTCCCATTGTGTTCCTCTTCTTCCGTGCTTTCCGTGGCTGCTCTATCTGCGTTCATCTGTGTCCATCTGTGGCTAAACATTCTTACCTTGTTCTCCGCGTCCTCCGCGCCTCCGCGGTTCAATCTTGCTGAACGAAAGGCCCGACGTGGCAAGCCCGCAAAACCCTTGGCGGTTGGCACACATGGGGCTGGAGTTTGCCGGCGCGACGGTGGTGATGGGGGCGCTGGGCTGGTGGATCGACACGAAGATCGGCAGCGCCCCGGTCGGCGTCATCACCGGCGGGCTCATGGGGTTCACCGGCGGGATGTACCTTCTCATCAAAGAAGGCATGAAGGCCAACACGGACGCCGCCGCCGCCATGAAGCTCAGCCCTAAACGCCCCCGGAAAGGTGCCCGGAACGGTTCACCAAGCAACGACACCGACCGCAAGCCCGACGCATGAACGCCTCCCTGACACGATCGCCGTTGCCGTTGCCGCCGTTTCCTGCGGCGCGGGCGTTTGCATCGGTGCTTGGGGCCGGCGTGATCGGCATCGCGTCGTCGATGGGCTTGGCTTATGCCGTGGGTCAGCCGGGGTGGGCGTTGCCCGCTGCGTTGACGGGCGGGGGGTGCGCGCTGGGGTCGCTTTCGGCGATGGAGGCCGTGCGACGGGCGGTGCCATACGGTCACGAACGGCTGGTGCTCGCGACGCTCGGGGGCTTTGCGCTTCGGCTGGTGGGCGCAGCGGTGGGCGCGGGCGTGGCGATCGGGGCGTTCGAGGCGTCGCGGTTATCCACCGGCGTGTGGCTGGCGGGGTGGTATCTGATTTTTCTTCTGATCGACGTGGCGATCCTCCGCAGCTTTTATAAGATGCTCACCCCACTCACTCAGGGCACGCAACCCGCGCCCAGTGAGACGACGGCCCCGGCCCCCCCGGCCCCCCCGGCCAACCCGGATACGGAGACACGACCTTGAACGCGATGACACTGCTGGCCGCCGCCCTGGCCGACAAAGCCAAGCCGCACGAGCTGATCGGCATGAACTTCGGCGAGCTGTCCTTCAGCATCAACCAGTTCATGTTCATGTCGCTGGTCTCCTGCGTGCTCGTGCTGCTCGTGCTCATCCCCGTGTCACGCAAGTTCATCGCCAAGGGCGACTCGGCCGAGTCGTACATCGTCAAAGGACGCGTCGCCCAGTTCTTCGAGGCCATCCTCGTGTTCCTCCGGGACACCATGGCTCGGCCGCACCTGGGCGACCTCACCGACAAATACATCCCCTACATCTGGACCACCTTCTTCGTCATCCTGTTCGCCAACCTGCTGGGCCTGATGCCCATCGGCCAGGCCGTCGCCCTAAGCGCTTGGGCCGGCGGGGCGGGCGACCACTACGAGTACTGGCAGTACTGGGGCGGCCCGGCGATGGCGAACATCAACATCACCGCCGCGCTCGCCACCGTCTCGCTCTTCATGATCGTGTACGTCGGCATCAAAGAGGGCGGCTCGCACTTCTTCGCACACTTCGCGCCCGTGCCGCTCTGGCCGATCATGAAGGGTGCCAACCCGCTCATGCTCCCCCTGGCCCTCTTCCTGGTCGTCCTGGAGATCGTCGGCCTCATCATCAAGGCCTGCGTGCTCGCGCTGCGGCTCTTCGGCAACATCCTCGCGGGCTTCCTCGTCGTCTCCGCCCTGGTCAAACTCATCACCGACTTCGGCTCCTGGCCGGTCGGCGTGGGCGTGACGCTGGGCGCGGTGGCCATCATGTTCCTCGAGCTGTTCATCGCCTTCCTCCAGACCTTCATCTTTACCTTCCTCACCGTCCTGTTCATCGCCTCCGGTGCTGCACACCACGGTCACGATGAAGAACACGGCGAAGTCCCGTCGCACGGCATGGAGCCGCATGCGGCGCATTAGGTGGGGGAGTGGGGAGTGGGTATTGGGTGTGGGGGAGTGGTTTGA
>DAIOEG010000198.1:2904-5468 GCA_036746415.1 Phycisphaera sp.
CCCTGACTCCTGACCCCTGTCCCCTGACCCCTGACCCCTGTCCCCCCCCGCGTCTGCCGGCGTTTCCGGCACTCCCGCCGCTCGCTGAACAGACGCTGATCCATCCCACCCCCTTTTTTGGAGAATCTTGATGTTGACTTCCATGACTCTGCTGGCTCAGAACCTCATCGGCGACGCGGGCCTGGCGACCCTGGGCAAGGGCCTGGGCTTCGGCCTGACCGTCATCGGCGGCGCCCGTGGCATCGGCGAAATCGGCAGCAACGCCGTCCAGGCCATCGCCCGTCAACCCGAAGCGTCCGGCACGATCGGCACGAACATGATCATCGCCGCCGCGCTCGTCGAAGGCCTCGCCGTCATCTCGATGGTGCTCCTCGCCTTCGTCGTCTGAACGACTGCTCACGCTTATGGCCGTGTAACCACGGCCATGGGCCTTCTCTCCTTCACCAACCAGCCCGGAGCCACACGCTCATGCAGACCACGACGCAACGACTCGCACGCTCCCTCGCCACCGTCGCACTCACCGCGACCATCACGCTGCTCACCGTCAGCACCGCCCTGGCCGCCCCGACAGAGCACGCAGAGGCGGGCCACGCCGCAGGCGACCACGGCCACGCCGCCGCCGAGACCTCGCTGCTCAGCTTCGACCTGGGCTCGTACTTCTGGAAGCTGACGATCTTCCTGGTGTTCTTCGTGCTGTTGGCAAAGTTCGTCTGGCCGCCGATCCTCAAGGGCCTGCCAGGCCGGGAAGAGAAGCAGCGCTGCGACCTGAACACTGCCGAGAACGCCGCGAAGGAAGCGCAGCAGACGCTCGCCAAGTACAAGCAACAGCTCGCCGAGGCCCAGAAGGAGAGCCAGCGGATGATCGACGAGAGCCGCAAGCAGGCCGAGCAACTCGGCGCACGCCTGAAGGCCGACGCCGAGCGCGAGATCACGCAACTGAAAGAGCGCGCTCAGAAAGAAATCTCCGCCGCGAAGGAAACCGCGCTGGCCGACATCTATGAGCAGTCGGCCATCCTCTCCACGCAGATCGCCGCGAAGATCTTGAAGCGCGAACTCAACCCCGCCGACCAGTCCGCGCTGGTCAGCGAATCACTCGCGCAGCTGAACCGCACCCGGAACTGATTCAACATTGCAACGGAAGTTTGGAACCGCAGATGGACGCGGATGAACACGGATAAGAGCCAAGGCAGACAAGTGTTAGAAAATGGAGCGATGTCTAGAAACTGAATGGTCCTCTTGACCAACTTTTGATCCGCGTCCATCCGCGTCCATCCGCGGTTTCAAACTTTTCCCGACCTGCAAGTGCATCACGCCACCACGAAGCCCACCCCATGAGCCACCCCGCAGATCAACTCGAGCCCAACGAAGTCGGGCACGCCTACGCGTCGGCCCTACTCGAACTGGCGCAGCAGCACGGCCAGCTCGACACCATCGCCCAGCAGGCCGACGACCTGGGCGCGATGCTCGTCAACAACGCCGACCTGCGCGCCCTGATCAAGACCCCCGCGCTGTCGCAGGACAACCGGGCCGGCATGATCGACCGGCTCTTTGCCGGCAAGCTGCACGACACGTTCGTCAAGCTCCTGCACGTCATGAACCGCAAGGGCCGACTGAGCGAACTGGACGCGACGATCGCCGCGTTCCGTGATCAGCTGGCGACGCTGCAAGGCCGGGTGACGGTGGATGCGTACGTCGCCTCCCGCATGGACGACATGACCGCCGGCCGTGTGCGCGACGACATCGGCCGATCGCTTGGCAAGCAAGTCACGCTGCGCGAACACCTCGACCCGTCCCTCATCGGCGGCCTGAAAGTCCGCATCGGCGACCAACTCATCGACGCGAGTGTGTCTGCGCAACTCCGCGCTGTGCAGCGAAATCTGATCAACGCGGGGCGGTCTCGCGCGAAGCAGGTCCATTGATTTTTTAACCGCAGATGAACGCGGATGAACGTAGATTGAAAGTAATGCCGGTCATGATGCATGTCTGATTCATCTGCGTGAATCTGCGTCCATCTGCGGCTAAAAAGGTCCCCCCATGAAAATCGATACCAGCGAAATCACCAGCGTTATCAAACAAGAGATCGAGCGGTTTTCCACGCAGCTTGAGGTGTCGCAGGTCGGCACGGTCGTGGAGATCGGCGACGGGATCGCTCGCATCTATGGGCTGTCCAACGCGATGGCCGGCGAGATGCTCGAGTTCGACGTCCCGGGCGGCGAGCCGATCCTCGGGCAGGTCATGAACCTCGAGACCGACATCGTCGGCGCGGTGCTCTTCGGCGACCCGCAGGGCGTGGCCGAGGGTGGCACGGTCCGGGCGACGGGGCAACTGCTGTCGGTGCCCGTGGGTGAAGGCGTGCTGGGCCGGGTGGTCGACGCGCTGGGCCGACCGATCGACGGCAAGGGCCCGATCGCCGGCGGCTCGATGCGTAAGGTGGACATCATCGCCCCCGGCATCGCCGACCGTCAGCCGGTCAAGCAGCCGCTGCAGTTCGGCGTGAAGGCCGTCGACTCCATGATCCCCGTCGGCCGGGGCCAGCGCGAGCTGATCATCGGCGACCGCAAGAC
>DAIOEG010000199.1:0-5447 GCA_036746415.1 Phycisphaera sp.
TTGGACAGGGCTGGGGAGCTCCAGCGCATCAAGGCCCCCGTGTCGTGCATGCTAGAAGCGGGAGCGATCGCGGATCGTGTGAGCAAGTCGCCCGCTGCGCATCGCAGTGACCACGCGCACCGCTTCGACCCGCTCTACCACCATCAAGGCGGCAAGGCGCTGTTGTTCGAAAACGTGACCACGCCGCAGGGCACGGCCGGCATGCCGCTGCTCATGAACGCCTTCGGCAGCTACCGCCGGATCGAGATGGCCCTGGGCTGCTCCGACGGTGGCTTGGAATCCCTTGCGGAAAAGGTCGAATCGCTCGTGAAGCCCGAGCCGCCCACCAAGCTGCTCGACAAGTTAAAGAAGGGTCTTGAGCTTGCGAAGATCGCTGCGCTGCCGCCCAAGGTCGTCTCGCGCGGCGATTGCCAGCAGGTCGTGAAGACCGGCAGCGAGATCAACCTCTTCGACCTGCCCATCATCCAGTGCTGGCCCGATGACGGCGACCCGCGCCGGTGTGGCTACGTCCTGTCGCCCGAGCAGGCGGGCACGGCGGCGGGCGGCGGCCGATATATCACACTGGCTGGCATCTACACCATCCACCCCGATGATGCGGGAAAGCCCGACGATGCGCCCCGGCCTTCTCGCAACATCGGCATGTACCGCGCCCAGCTCATCGACCAGACGCACACCGCCATGCACTGGCATATGCACCACGACGGCGCTCGGCACTGGCGCGCCTGGAAGAAACACAACGCGGCCAAGGGCGATCACTCCACCGGCATGCCCGCCGCTATTGTGCTCGGCGGCGAGAGCGTCCTGCCCTACGGCGCCACCGCGCCGCTCCCGCCTGGCATCAGCGAGCTGCTGTTCTCGGGGTTCCTCAACGGCTCGTCCATCAAGCTTGTCAAGTGCAAGACCATCGACATGCACGTCCCCGCCAACGCTGAGGTCGTCATCGAGGGCTACGTCAGTACCGAGGCCCAGGGCATCGGGTACGACCCGCGGAGAGAGGGGCCCAGGGGCCGAGGGGCCGAGGGGCCGAGTGTGTCGGATCCCGACAGCCCCTTGCACGGCGCAGTCTTCGAGGGCCCGTTCGGTGACCACACCGGGTTCTACTCGTTGCCCGATCGATACCCCGTGTTCACGGTCACCGCGATCACGCAGCGCGAGAAACCGATCTACCCCGCGACCATCGTCGGCTACCCGCCGCAGGAAGACTATTACCTGGGCAAAGCGACCGAGCGCATCTTCCTGCCGCTGCTCAAGACGCTGGTGCACGACATCATCGACTACGACCTGCCACGCTTCGGCTGCTTCCACAACTGTGCGTTTATTCAGATCAAAAAGGAATACCCGCTCCAGGCGCGGCGCGTCATGCACGCGATCTGGGGCGCTGGCCAGATGGCGTGGACCAAGTGCATCGTCGTCGTCGATGAGACCGTCAACGTGCACGACCACGAGGAGGTGTGGTTCACCGTCATGGCCAACTGCGACCCCGGCCGAGACCTCGAGATCGTCAACGGCCCGCTCGACATCCTCGACCACGCCGCGCCGCGCCTCGGAGCCGGCAGCAAGATCGGCATCGACGCCACCCCCAAATGGCCCGGCGAAGAAGTCAACGGCCAACCCGTCCGCGACTGGCCCAAGCGACTCAGCATGCCCGCCGACATCGATGCGCTGCTCGACCGACGATGGAAGGACTACGGCTTGTAAGCCGCCACATCGTCGCACCATATCGTTTCAGCAAGTTGTCGCTGCGTTCACGCGCGAACGACGAAAATCGATGCATTATCATCGGCGGGGCACGACGTGGGAGATGCCGTGTCGGCGGGGAGTCTGCTCGATGCCCGGCAGCGCGAGGGTGCGGGGCAGTTCAGTGGTGAGCGGCTCGGGCGTAGATGACACGCGGACCCGGCCTTCAAGCCGTGCGCCAGCTTCAACATGAAGCGAACGACAGGCCAGCTCGGCCACGGTGACACTCCGCCGGGAAAGCGTCACTTGGCCGTAGCACAGCGCTCTGCCTTCTAGCCGGCCGGAGGACTCGAGGATGCCGCAGGTCAGCGTCGCTCGCGTCCGGCTGCCAGATGCAAGCGTCAGCCGGCCCATCGTGGTCACGCTGCCCTCGACCTGGCTGCGTAGCGTGAGGTCGTCAAACGCAAGCGCTGCGGTGCAGCGCGGGCACGTCACCGTCACTGCGCGTCGAGAGAGCGTGAAAGCGTGACGACACGCCGGGCAGTGAACCACCCGCGCATCCGCCGGCCGGGGCGGCGACGGATGAAACGCAGACAACGGGGGCTTGATGGGCATCGGTCTCTTGCTTCAACGCATGCGTGGCACGACTTGCAGCGACACCGCGCTATGGCGCCACGGACGGATGCAATCACAAGCCGCAACACTCATCTTGCCAAGCTGCAAGAGCAAAGCAACGGTGCATACGTCCGTACACGATCCGCGTCCATCCGCGTTCATCTGCGGTTTCAAAGATTGCTGCGCACATCACGCATCACGCGCGGTCATTCAAGATGGCCCGCCCCGTTGGTGGCGAGGCGTTTCTGGAAGCCGTAGGGCTGCGGGCGTCGGCGTTGGAGCATCGCGTTCGCTCCGCCGTTGGTGGCCTTGAGGTCGCTGTCGGGGGTCTCGCCGTTCTGCATGGCAGGGCGTGCGGTGGTGGGTTCGGGCTGGGTGACGCGGTCGAGGACGTCGCTGGCCTGTTCGACGGCGCGGGGGCCGACGTGGACGTTGCCGTCGAAGCTAGCGCCGTCGGCAACGCTGAGGCGTGCGGTGAAGATCTGGCCGTTGACCTGTGCGCCGGGCAACAGCTCGACGGCTTCGTCGGCGACCACGTCGGCTTCGACGAGGCCCGCGATGCGCAGCATGCCCGCGACCACCGTGCCCTGCACCTGAGCCGAGTCGGTAATTTCAAGCACACCCGTGACGCGCAGGGTCCCCGAGAAGCCGCCCATGATGACGGCATCATTGTCCAGCACCAGATCGCCGCTGATCTTGCAGTCGGGGCCCAGGACGGTTTTGCTACGCGGTTGATCGGCCATGTTGAATCGGCTCCTGCCGTGATTGGCGTGACGGGTCACGCCGGGATGAATGGAAACGCGGCATCAGCCATACTCCGCCGACGCACACCCTCATTAAACCCGCCTCTCAACACATTTTCACCCGCAGCTGCCCGATCGCCCGCACCAGTGCTGTCGCGGTGGCTTTTTTCGGACCTGTGGTCGCGGTCCACGAAGTCCGTGAACGACGACAACCCAATGAAAACGCCGCGACGTGTGCCGCGGCGTCAGTGCGTTTGAAAATAAGAGGCGTCTCAGGCCTTGCTGATCTTGACGAACCGCTCGACCGAGGCCAGGTCGCGGAGTTCTTGGTAGCCGGCGATGAAGGTCGCGGTCGTGCCGGGGACTGCATCGACGATATCGAGTTTGGGGTGCCGGGTGGACCAGGCGCGGACACGGCCGCCACGCTGCACCTTGATGGGGTTGGCGTTTCGGCTGCGGGCGAGGTTCTGGTTGCGCTTGATGACGTCGGCGTCCTTGCTCAGCAGGCGGACGACGGTCTTCTGGGCCGCGACGCTGCTGGGCTTCTTGGTGACTTCAACGCTGACGGTGGTACCGGGGGTGATTTCGGGCATGGCCGGGGCTCGTATTCGCTGGGTGTGAAGGTGGACGTTGTTGCTCGCAGCCCTCGCAGCGAGCCCAGTATTGTGCCCGCAGAGCGTCGCGGGGTCAAGTGCAGCCCCCAAAGTCCCGCGGCGAGGTCACGGGCCCCGTCGTGGACGGGTTCACAGCTGCGGGATGATCTGACATCGGTCCATCGAACCTGACTGCACAGCCACGCAATTCCCTGTCACTTTCTGACGGCGGGAGTCGTGACATGGATGTGCGCATCAGGGGTCACGCGGGGGGCAAGCCGGGGGCAAGCCGGGGGTCGCCGGAGGGGCACGCCAGCCGCCCGATGCTCGGACAGATCGCGGCGCCGGCGCTGTTGGGCTTGCTCGATGCGATTGGCGGGGTCGTGGGCCTCGCTGCCACGCACCGCCATGGGCAGACGACTTGACTAGGCAAAGCGGAAAGCAGAGGTGTGGGAGAGGGTAGTGGGTCGCGGCCAGTAGTGCGTGTCTGATGGCGGGTGGGGACCTAGACGCTTTGGTTTGCTCGGCGTCAACGTGGGAGACCTTGCGGATGTTGCTACGTTGCGCGGATGAAGTGTGTGACGGATGTATTGGAGGCCGGGATGCAACGTGGTGAGCACGCGGGGGCCCAGGTGTTGATCGAGCGGGCGGGTGAGGTGCTGATGGATGCGGCGGTGGGGGCGTGCTGGGACGGGTCGGCGATGACCCCGGACCACGCGATGTTGTGGTTGTCGGCGTGCAAACCGATGACTGCGGTGGCCGTGGCGATGCTGGTGGAGCGGGGCGTGCTTGGTTGGGACGACCGGGTGTGCGAGTGGTTGCCGGGCTTTGAACAAAATGGCAAGCAGGACATCACGCTGCGTCACGTGCTGACGCATACGGGCGGCTTTCGCGGCATGCGCGACCGCTACCCGGACGCAACGTGGGAGCAGAGCGTGGAGCAGGTGTGCGCGACCCGCCTTGAGGCCGGCTGGGTGGTCGGAGAAGACGCGGGGTATCACGTGCACAGCGGGTGGTACGCGCTGGGCGCGGTCATCGCGTCGGCCACGCGTCGATCGTTCGCGTCGTTCATTCGTGAAGAGGTGTTGCTGCGAGCGGGGATGCAGCAGACGTGGGTGACGATGCCAGCGTCGGCGTGGCAGGGGTTGCAATCGCAGCAGCGATTGGCAGAGACGCGCGACACGTCGCAAGCCGAGGCGAAGGCGACGGGCACGGCCACACTCGAATGGTGCACGGGCACGAGGCCCGGTGGGAACGCGTACGGCCCGGCCCGTGATCTCGCACGTTTTTATCGATCGCTGTTGAATGAGTCTCTTGTCTCATGCGAGACGTTGCGCGAGATGACACGAAGGCAGCGTGAGGGCAGGCACGACCGGACATTTCGCCACACGATCGACTGGGGCCTGGGATTCATCCTCGACTCAAAGCGTTACGGGGAAGCGGTCGTGCCGTACGGGTACGGGCCTCATGCAACTGAAGCAACCTTTGGTCACGGCGGCGCACAGTGCGCCGTGGGGATGGCAGACCCGACGCACGACCTCGTCATCGCGATCACGTGGAACGGTCAGCCGGGTGAAGCGCGACACCAGGCACGGCTGCACGACACGCTGGGCGCGGTCTACGCATCGCTGAATCGGTGAGGTACGACACGACGCGGCGCGCTCGATGCGGTTACGATGCAGGGCATGGCAGGAGTGCAGGCGGGCCAATCGATCGTGGGCAGTGGTGGGCGTAACTTGAGCCTTCGTTTGATACCGTCGTGCGTTTCGACCTGGGCGGGGCGGAGATGGAATACGCCGCCAGCCAGGCCCCTTCGCTG
>DAIOEG010000200.1:0-5424 GCA_036746415.1 Phycisphaera sp.
CGGCGTGACACGATGCGCGCCAGCAAGATCATGCAGGACCGCGTGCTGAAGAACCCAAAGATCCAGATGCACTGGAACACGCAGATCACCGACGTCCTGGGCGACCCGCACATCACCGCCGTCGAGCTGCTCAACAACAAGACCAAGGCGACCACCACGCTACCTCTCGGCGGGCTTTTCGTCGCCATCGGACACACGCCCATCACGGGCTTCCTCAACGGTCAGCTCGAAACGGATGACGCCGGCTATCTGGTGCTGCCCAACCCCGGCAGTAGTTACACCGCGATCCCCGGCGTGTTCGCCGCGGGCGACGTGGCCGACCACACCTACCGGCAGGCCGTCACCGCTGCCGGCATGGGCTGCAAAGCCGCCATCGACGCCGAACGCTGGCTGGCCGAGCACGACGAACCCATCCCCGCCCCCCAAGAAGCCCTCGCTGCGCTGTCTTAAAGCTGCGCGGGCTTTCTCACGAAAGCGCCAGCACCTCACGTACATCAATCACCTGCATCCCCGCCGCACGCGCCGACACGAGGCCGGGCTGAGCATCCTCAAACGCGAGGCACGCCGTGGGGTCAACACCCAGCAGCTCCGCCGCTCGCAAGAACGGCATGGGGTGCGGCTTGTGCTGCGTTACGTCGTCGGCGGACACGATCGCGTCGAACCAGTCGAGCGCGCCGATCTGCGTGAGCGTCTGCGTCACGCCGCGACGCGTCGACCCCGTGGCGACGGCCATCGGCAGCTTGCCCCGGTGTTGCCGTGCGATCGAGAGGATCGGCTCGATGGCGACGATCTTGTCCGTGTTGGCGTAGTAGTGCTCGTACTTCTCCAACGCCAACGCGCGGGAGTCCAGCACACGGCCCGATTCCTCTGACAAGATCTCAAAGATGCGGACCGCAGGCACCCCGCCCCAGTTCATGAACCGCTCGTACGGCACGAGGTGGCCCAGCCCGTGCCGCTCCAGCGTCGAACGCCACGCGATCCAGTGCACCGGCATCGAGTCGGCCAGCGTCCCGTCGCAGTCAAAAATCAACGCCTTGTGGTGCGGCTCAACCATGCAGTCAACCTACCAGCACGCCGGCGGCGATGCACGGGAAAACCCATGGTGAAGGGCGGTTGACATCACTTAACTGATCAGTTAAATGGGAAATGCACGCGAAACGATCGCGGCAAGTCGCCACCCGTTATCCCACCCGCTCTGGAATCACAGGATGCCAATCAACCCCGTCTGCTGGTTTGAGATCTACGTCAACGACATGGCCCGTGCCCGCGCGTTTTATCAGGCCGTGCTGGGGCTGGAGTTGTCACCGTTGGCGTCGCCCGATGCGGAGTCGGTGGAGATGTGGGCGTTTCCGATGTTGATGGACCGCCCCGGCTCATCGGGCGCTCTGGCGAAGATGGAAGGCATGAAGCCCGGTGGCAACAGTGTCCTGGTGTACTTCAGCTGCGAAGACTGCGCCGTCGAGGCCGGCCGGATCGTGAAGGCGGGCGGCAAAGTCGAGCGAGACAAGTTTTCGATCGGCGACTACGGCCACATCGCGCTTGCATACGACACTGAAGGCAACCTGTTCGGCCTGCACTCGATGAAGTGATCACTCTTGCGGGTGTCATTCTTGATGTGCGTCGCCATTGAAGTTTAGGAAGCCCCATGCCACGGTTCTGGATCATGATCCATCATCCCGACGACTACAACCCGGCCGCGTCTGAAGACGAGGCCATGACCCGCGATATCGATTTGCTGAACGATGAGATGGTCGCTGCCGGCGTGCGAGCTTTTGTCGGAGGCCTTCAGCCGGCACATCGTGCGAGGTCATTGCAGATGACGGCGGATGGTCGCGTGATCACCACCGATGGGCCGTTTCTGCGGACGATGCAGCACGTGGGCGGGTTCTGGGTGCTGGAGGTCGCTGATCTGCAAGCGGCGCTTGTGTGGGGGCGGAAAGCGGCGATCGCGTGCCGTACTCCGGTCGAGGTGCGTCAGTTCAACGAGTAGCGCGTCAGCGATCCTTGGGTCAAGGCCGTGTGCAGTCATTCAGTATTGCTTTCGTGGAAGAATGCGTTGCGTAAGCCAGCCCTACAACAGGACCGCGTGAGGGTCGACTCGATCGATCGCACGTTTTCGGCGTTGTCGGACGCGACGCGCCGCGGGCTGCTCGCGCGGCTGGCGGCGGGGCCGGCCGAGGGCTGCGCGGTGACGGACCTGGCGGAGCCGTACCTGAAGCGCATGTCGCTGCCGGCGGTGAGCAGACACCTGCGCGTGCTTCGGGACGCGGGCTTGGTGGTGCAGCACAAGGACGGCCGGGTCCGCCGATGCGTGCTCCAGCCGACCACGCTACGCGAGGCCCACGACTGGCTGGCGTTCTACAAACGATTCTGGACAAACCAGCTTGACGCCCTCGCCGCCTTTGTCGAAGACGCACATCAAGCCGAGCAACGCGCACGCCGCGCCGGATCGACACCACTGCACACCAAAGGGAGACCCAAGCGATGAAACCATTTGCACCTGAGCATCCAGAGGCCACGATCCGTCTGCACAAGCTCGTGCGTGCCCCGCGTCAGCGCGTGTTTGAGGCGTTGAGCAATGCCGAGCAGGTCGTGCAGTGGATTGGCCCGATGGACGGTTCGTGCGAGGACCGCCATGTCGAGATCGACCCGCGCCTGGGCGGGCGTTATGCCGTCCGCATGAATGCGCGTGGCGAGTCCTGGGCCGGCAGTGGGACCATCACCGCGTTCGAGCCCGGGCGCAAGTTTGCCTATACGTGGACCTGGGACAACGAACCGGGCTTCGGCGGCAACAGCGTCGTGACCTTCGAGCTCTTCGATGCGCAGAACCCCTACGAAGATGGCCCCGCCACCGAGGTCGTTCTCACGCACGAACGACTCGCCACCGCGCACGAGCGCAGCGAACACACCGGCGGCTGGTGGGACGCGCTGCGAGCGCTCGGCTACCACGTCCGCGGCGTGGATGCACGCGAGGCGATGCGAGCAGCAGTCGCTCGTTAACCCCGATCCTTGATCTTTGAACAGTCCGGCAGGCCACACTCAGGAGCTTCATGACACCGCCGACCCCCGAACCGAGGATCCGTTTGAATAAGTTGGTGCGTGCGCCGCGCAAGCGGGTGTATGAGGCGTGGCTGGACCCGGCTCAGGTGAAGCAGTGGTGGTTCCCCGGGCCGGGGATGACGGTGCCGAGCGTGTCGATGGATGCGGTGGTGGGCGGTCGTTACCGCATCGAGATGTCGGACGGTGCGCGGTCGCACATCGCGGTGGGCGAGTATGTGGAGTTAGTGCCTTTTGAGCGTATCGTGTTCACGTGGTCGTGGGAGACGCAGCCGGGCTTCGCGGCGGACTCGCGCGTCATTGTGGTGTTTCTGGAGACGGCCACGGAAGAAGGCCCTGCCACCGAGATCTTGTTCACGCATGAAGGGCTGACGACGCCTGCGGAGCGCAGCGACCACACCTCCGGCTGGGTCGGCGCACTGCGGGCGCTGGGCTTCCACTGCCGGGGTGTCAACGCGCATGAGGCGATCAACGGCAAGGCGGCGCGGGCATGATCGTGCAAGCAGTGGCTGCATACTTCGCGTTGCCGTGAGTGTCCTAGCTGCAAAAACCGCAGGAAACCCCGGGCTTGCAATAACCAAACAAAAACCTATCTTATTGCCTATCGAAGGACATCAGTCACGCCGGAGCACGGCTGGCGTGACGCATGTGAAAGGGACCAGGGATGATGACGTTGCGAGAAGTGGCCGGGAAGTTGTGCGAGTTGTGTGGCGAGGGTCGTTACGAGGAGGCGATGGAGTCGCTGTACGCCCCGGACGCGGTGCAGGTGGAGGGGATGCAGTGCGGCGAGATGCCACGCGAGACCAAGGGGCTGCCTGACCTGCGAAAGAGGGCGGAGGCATGGGACGCGAACACGGTGGTGCACTCGGCGACCGTTGGCAAGCCGATGTTCTATGAACCCGACCGTTTCGCTTGCACGATGGGGATGGACTGCACGATGAAGGAAGGCCCGATGCCGGGTCGGCAACTCATTGAAGAGATCTGCGTGTACACCGTGAAGAACGGGAAGATCGTGCGAGCGGAGTTTTTTTATTGATCTTGTTGTGATGCATGCAAGGCGCAGCGCGGGCGCACACGTTGTGTGTGCCCGCGTTTTTGGTTTGAGTCGGGGAGGGGAGACCCCACGCAGCTTTGCAGCGTGGGCTTCGGGGGGGTGTACTCAGGACTGGGCTTTGAGGCGGTAGACGGCTTCGAGGGCGGACTGGACGTCGGTTGGGGGTTCTTTGCTGTTCATCACGCGGTCGACGAATTGGACGGCATCGGTGCGTTGCTCGCCGAGTTGGAGCAGGACTTCGAGGACCTCACGTGCAAGCGTGCGCGATGTGGGCGCTACATCGGTGTTGGTTGGCTGGGCGCTGCCGGGGGTGTGCAGGGTGGCGCTGACGAACCGATCGACTTTGTCTTGGAGGGTGACGATGATCGTCTCGGCGAGTTTCTTGCCGACCTCGGGCATGGTCTGGAGGAGCTTGGCGTCGCGGTCGGCGATGGCGTTGGCGAGGGTGGCGGTGTCGAGGACCATGGCGCGGAGGGCTTTGCGGTTGCCGATGCCTTTGACGCTGGTGAGCAGTTCGAAGAACGCGATGTCCTGCGGGGCGAGGAAGCCGGCCAGTCTTGGGAGGAACGAGGCGCCTTGGTTCTGTGATTCGAGGTAGCAGAGCGTGTAGAGGGCGACGGGCTTGCCGAGCATCGGCGCGAGTCGGACGCACAGGTAGGCCGGCGCGAGGACCTCGCAGGTCAGCCCGGTCTGTCCGTTGCCGGGGCTGACCCAGAGGCGGTCTTTGTGGATGTCGATGAGGGTGCCCTGGATCTGCGCGATCATGTTAGAAGCATACTTGGCGGTGGTTCCGCTATCTTGTGTGGCTCATGACTTCTCGGTGGATGGAACACGAGATCGACCTGCTTCGGCTGCTGGTGCATAAAGAGCTGAAGCTGCGTTACAAGAGCACGACGCTTGGGTATCTGTGGTCGGTGCTGCACCCGCTGGGGCTGATGGGCGTTTATTTTTTTGCGTTTCGGATCGTGGCGGGGATTGACTCGGGCGAGGTGCCTTATCTGCTGGTGCTGGCGACGGGCGTGTTCCCGTGGATGTGGTTTACTAACTCGGTCTTGCTGTCCACGGGGGTGTTCATCGGCTCGGCGAACCTCATTAAGAAGAACCTGTTCCGGCGGTGGCTCTTGGTGGTGGCGGCGGTGCTGAATGATGCGCTGCATTTTGTGATCAGCGTGCCGATCGTGGCGGGGCTGATGCTGTGTTACGCGTGGTACCCGGGGCTGGGCTGGTTGTTGTGGGTGCCGGTGCTCATGGCGGTGAGTTTTGCGATGGCGCTTGGGATGGCGCTCGCGGTGTCGAGCTTAAACCTGGTGTTT
>DAIOEG010000201.1:0-5418 GCA_036746415.1 Phycisphaera sp.
CACCGTCTCCGTGTGAAACTCTGCCATACCCCACGCCCTTTCCGGGGCAGGGTGGTGAAACCAAAGTAAACACACTGGTTTCGTAAACGCCTCGAGAGCACCGCGCCAAATCCTTTCGGTGGTCAACACGGCAGATGCGAGCGACCTCCGCACCGACCGGCGAGCAAGCTCGCCGGCTCAACATGGGAAAAATGCAACGCGCGGCGATCCGTCGTTGCTCATGCTCAGCAGGAACTCGGCGTTGGTCTTGTACTTGCCCATGCGGCTCTTGAGCAGCTCCATCGCTTCGACGACGTTCATGTCGGCCAGCACCTTGCGCAGGCGGTGGACGAGGCGGAGCTCGGCGGGCTCCATCAGGAGCTGTTCGCGGCGCGTGCCCGAGGCGGCGATGTCGATCGCCGGCTATCCAAGCGGGAGGGGCGGGCATCCCAAGGACCAACGCTCGCGGCAGGATTTGAACCTGTGACCTACGCTTTAGGAAAGCGTTGTTCTATCCAACTGAGCGACGTGAGCCACTTTTTCGCTAGTTTTTGTGGACAATCATCAAGTCTTCATCCGTCGGCCTCACCGGGGCCGGATAAGGCCGGCAGATGCGTGAGTCCCTCGGGGCCACAGATCGTGTTGCAACGAACGATCCATCAAAGGCATTTGCGTGTGTATGGCCGTGTCCGGGCTGGTCCGGGTCCGCGGCTCTGAAGATTCCTGAGCGGGTCAGCATATCCTTGCAATCAAGTGCAATACGTGTTAAATTGTAACGAATGCAGTCCACGGAGACTCAATCCCACTCACCAAAGGTGACTCAGCAGACGATTGCTGATGCTCTTGGGCTGTCGTTTCCGACGGTGAATCTGGCACTGAGCGGTCACCCTCGTGTAAGCCCCAAGACGGTTCAGAGGGTGCGTCAGATGGCTGAAGAGCTGGGGTATCAGAAAAACGAGATCGCGAGCAGTCTTGTGCGGCAACGGACCCGTCTTTTGGGTGCGATGTTGTGTGCGACGCACTCGGGTTTTTTCGGTGAGGTGGCGATGGGGATGCAGCAGGTGGCGGTGGCTCGTGGGTACCACCTGTTATTGACCGAGAGCGGGGACGACCCGGAGTTGGAGGCATCGTCGATCCGTTCGCTTCAGTCGATCCGGGTGGCGGGCCTGGTGGTTCAGCCGACTCACAAGGGCGAGCTGTCGTTGTACGAGGAGCTGCGGTTGTCGGGGCTTCCGATGGTGGTGTTTGACCAGGACTCCTCTGCGGTGAGCCCTTATTCGGTGCGGGCGGACGAGTCGGGGGGTGTCCATCGGATGATCGATCACCTGGTAGGGCTGGGGCAC
Organism: Phycisphaera sp.; assembly: GCA_036746415.1. Taxonomy (GTDB): domain Bacteria; phylum Planctomycetota; class Phycisphaerae; order Phycisphaerales; family Phycisphaeraceae; genus DAIOEG01. The sequence goes on from DAIOEG010000201.1 coordinate 1,323, forward strand.
CGCCGGATCGCTCACCTTGCGTTCAATGACCACAACCTCCGCGGGCCGAACCTTCGGTTGCTGGCGTTTCATGACGCGATGCGTCGCCACGGGCTGGAGGTTCCTGCGGGGTACGTGGTGGCTGCCGAGACGTTTGAGGCGGATACGGCGGTGCAGGCAACGCGAGCGTTGCTTGGGTGCGTTCCTCGTCCGACGGCGATTTTTTGTGCGGCGGACGGGTACGCGGTGATGTGCGTGAACGAGTTGTTGCGTCGCTCGCTGTCGGTGCCTGGTGATATCAGTGTGGCGGGTTTTGCGAACCAGCCCGAGGCGATGTTCTCGCTCGTGCCGATGACGACGGTGGACCAGTGCCCGCGTGGGATGGGTCGATTGGCGGTGCGCCGTCTGATCGCGCGGGTCGAGGGGGGTGCGGTTTCCCCGTTGGACGATGAGTTGGTGCCCACACCGCTGATCATCCGCGGTTCGACGGGGCCTGTGTGTGGATCGTGACTTTTTTGCTTGTTTTTGCAATACGTAATGCATTCTGCGTTTCAAACCATGTTGGGTTCCTTTCAGTGATCGTGACGGCCTGCAGATCGCCCCGAGCGGGGCGGCAGCCCGACCGACTGTCGTAGGTCTTTTTTATGGAGGTTACGAAGATGTTTGACAAGTCTGTTCTGATGGCGTTGGCATCCATGTCCGCGTTCTGCACCGCGTCCCATGCGGCGGTCATCACCGCAAGCTCGACCACCCTTTCGAATGTCACCGTGGACTTGACCGCCGAGGGCACGACTGATTGGGCAAAGTTCCGTACCGCTGGCTTCGTTCCCGGCGCGGTCGACTTCCAAAGCAAGACCCCGGTGCTGATCTCACCGTCCAGCGCGGCACAGAACGCCGTCGCGTTGGGTGACGTGACATACACGTGGTCCGATGGCAACGAGGCCGTGTCGGGCCCCGCGAGCGGCTCCACCGACTTTTACTTAACCAGCACCAACGGCTTCACTTTCACCGTCGAACTCCCGACGACCCAGCAGTACAGGCTGGACGTGTACGCCGGCTTCTTCAGCGGCCCCGCAATCACCCAGACCGTCACCGGCACCGTGGGCAGCCAGTCCGCGTCGGCGGCCGTGTCCGTAGCCGACGCTAACTCCAACTTCAGGATCGGCAAGTACACGTTCCTGATCACCCCCGACTCCGCCAACCAGGTCGCCACCATCACCCTGGCCAACGCGCCGGGCACCGAGCCGGTGTACCTGGGCGCCGCGACGCTGTCACTCGTCCCCGAGCCGGGCTCGATGCTGCTGATGGGCGCTGCGGGCGCGGTGCTCATGCTCCGCCGCCGTGTGTCGATGTAACGGCAAGGGCGTGATGTCGAGGCGTTGGAGTCCGAGCGTTCTATTGAATCTTCATTCGATCAGGAACACGTGTCATGACACCCTCATCCAAACCACAACACTCGACAGATCAACGCGCACAACTCCGCTATGCGCCGGCCACCGCCGGCGCACAGCGTTTCAAGCACCGTCACCCCGATGACGACGATCGTTCGAAGCGAGCGGGCTTCACGCTGGTCGAGCTGCTGGTCGTCATCTCGATCGTTGCTCTCTTGATCTCGATCCTGCTACCAGCCCTGACCGCAGCGAGGCAATCGGCGCAGACCGTCTACTGCTCCAGCAACCTCCGCCAAGTCGGCATCGCGCTTGCCATCTATGCCGACCAGCACAAGTTTCAACTCCCCCCCGCCTACTGGGACGCGAACGCCCCCAACAACCGCGACTGGGACGACCGCATCATCGACGAGTCCCTGATCACTACCGAACTCAAGACCGGATGCCCATCGACCATCGGCACACCCGTCACCCGCTCGTACAGCATCGCGACCCGGCTGTCGTAGGCCAATGACTCAGACATCGCAGCCGGGCCCTACTTATACCGACGCATCAAGACCACGCAGGCCCGCAAGCCCTCCGCGATCGCGCTGGTGCAGGACGGCGTGAGCAATGGTCTGCCGGTCATCCCTTGGTGGGATGCCCGGTACATCACGGGCGAATTCGCCCCGCCGGGCCACCCACCGTCGATCCGTGGTGACGCGGATGGCTCGATCAACCTCCTCTGGCTCGACGGCCATGTCACGGGCATCCAGCGCGGTGAGCTCTTCAACAACATGACCAACTTCTATGCAGACAACATCGACTAAACCAACAGGAACCATTTTTGTGAATCCACTTGCAATGACCGTTACGGCCCTAGCTCTATTCATGCTTTGTCTCGTGCCGTTCGCGGCACTGGCGGAGCCGCAGCACGGTTTTTATGCGTTGGCCGGCCGCTGGTCGTTTGACGAGCCGGGCCTTGAGCCGGACCAAGACACCGCCTCTGATGTCTCGCTCAACCTCAACCACGGGCTGCTCGTCATGGCCGAGCGTGTGCCGGGCAAGATCGGCCAGGGGGTCAAGTTCGACCGACCTGATGCGCGTCTGGAGATCTCCGACCACCCCTCGCTGCGAGCGGCACAGAAGTTGTCGTTTCAAGCATGGTTGAAGCCAGCGGAGCCCCAGCCAGAGCAGACTTTCTCTTACCTTGCCGGCAAAGGGAGCGAGTGGTACCTCCGGCGGTCCAACGCAGATGGCATGATCCACTTTGGCATCCACGCTCAGGGCTGGCAAGAGGTGTACTCCACGCACCCGGCCCCCGTTGGAGAATGGACCCACGTGGGCGCAGTGTTCACAGGGGAACAACTGCACATCTACATCAACGGCGACCTGAGCGCAAGCGTCGCGTACACCGGCATCCTCACGCCGGCGGAGCAGCCGCTGGTCCTGGGCACCTGCTCTTGGCAGATGGGTATTGATTCATTCGAGGGCGTGCTCGACGAGGTGCACATGCACACGCACGACCGGACGCCGCAGGAGATCCGCTTCAACTACGAAGCAGGGGTCAAGCCAACGCAAGGGTCGGATGCGTCCGGAGCGGCGTTGCCGATCGACGCGGTGGCCTTGGCCGATCTTTCGCCTGTGCTACAAGTGGTCGCGGGCCCGGAAGGTGTCATCGGTCAGGTGGATTGGTCGTTTCAAACGAAGACTGCCGCGATGATCGACGGTCGTTTGTCGATCGTCCTGGAAGGGGACGCCCCGCATGTTCAGGCAACTCAGAAGCCCGGCAACAGTTTGATTGAGGGCGATCAGCTCTCGGTCTCCGCGTGGGTCCGGCCCGACTCGGACCCCTCGGCTGAATACATCATGACCAAGGGCGGTGTGTTCTTGCGGCTTCGTTATGGGGTGCTCAACTTCGGCTTGAGCATCGACGGCTGGCAGGAAGTGCAGGCCATCCGACCGCTACCGGCCAAGACATGGTCGCACGTGCTGGCGACGTACGACGGGCGGCAGATGCGGCTCTACGTCAACGGCGAGATGGTCGCCTCACGCGTGCAGTCGGGCGTGGCTGATGTGATCAGCCAGCCGGTGTTCATCGGTGCCTGCGGCTGGAGCGGCACCGCGACGGAACCGATGAGCGGCGCGCTGTCCGATGTGCGTCTCTACACCGCTGCGCTGACTCCGCAGGTGCTGGCCGGGTCCGACGCGAGCTTGAAGACGGTGCTTGAACGTGAGCAGTCGGTGCGAGACCGACTGGCGCGGTCGCGTCAGGCGGGGTTCCTTGAGCACCAGCGGTGGCTGGCGGAGTTGGCGGGCGTGACGTTGTCCAGCGATGCGCGGGTCTTGCCGGGGTTGCAGGTGTTGCAGGTGCCCGCCACGGGCGCGGTGCCGATCCTCCCGCAGACCCCTCTTGAGCAGATGGTCAAGGCCGAACATCCCGTGGTGGTGCTGGCGGCGGCGGCGGGTGAAGCGGAGTCGGCGTCATTTGTGTTGCGTAGCGATGAGGCGGTGGCGAGGGTGGCGCTGAGTGTCAGTGATCTGAAGGGGCCGGCGGGTCGCATCGCGTCTTCTGAGGTGGACCTCAAGCTGGTGAAGAGCTGGTATCAGGACGGCAACGGCGTGGCCGACCTTTTCCAGGGACGGACGCACAACCTTGCCAACGAGATCACCAGCATCGGCGCGCTCATCGGCCCCAACTGGGCCGACCCCACCCACGACGCCGCGGGCAACACCACGGCTTATCCCAA
>DAIOEG010000202.1:0-5369 GCA_036746415.1 Phycisphaera sp.
CGGTGGAGTTGTCGAAGTCGCCCAGGAGGCCGGCGGGGAGGGGCTGGACGGTGAAAGTGCTGGCGGTGCCGTCGAAGGCCAGGACGGTACGGGTGTTGCCGCCAGGGCTGAGGACGTTGAGTTGATCGTTGTTTCGGTTGGTGGTGTAGAGGTTGCCCGCAGCGTCCATTTCCAAGAGGGAGTCGACGGTGAAGCCTTGGGGGGTGGAAACGTTGATCTGCGTGATGGTGCTGGGGTCGAAGACGCCTGCGCTGTTGGTGAGGATGGGCAGGCCATTGCTGTCGAGGCGGACGGCGTAGAGCGTGGCAGGGTCGAGTAAGCTGGTGTTGTCGAGGTCGCCGAAGATGGGGTCGAAGTTTTCATCGACGCCGACGCGGCGGAGGAAGAGCGTCTGGCCGTCGGGCGAGAGCAGGGGGGTGCCCATTGCCCGGAGCACGTCCTGATTGCCGGCACGGGTGGAGAAGGAGTCGAGGCCCTGGGCCTGGGTGAAGTCAAAGGAGTCGAACAGGAGTGTCTGGGTCCAGTTGTTGGGGTCGGAGTCGGTGGTGTTGGCCTCGATGACCATGAGTCCCGGCTCGTCGCCGTTGAAGCGGTACTGGGTCTGGTAGAGGCGGTAGATGCCGGGGCTGGGCTCGGCGACGTCCAGGTCTAAGAGCACGGAGGCGACACCAACGACCTTGGCCCGGCCGTTGGCCGACGCCGGCCAGAGGGAGGAATCGACAAGCAGGTCGGGGGTCACGGTCGACCCGCCCGGGGTGATGCCGCCAACGTCCCATCGCCAGTGGTTGTGCCAGGAGCCGCCGAAGGGAGAGTCGAGCTCGACGTCGATGCCGATGATGGACAGGTCGTTGTTGGCCAGCGAGCCGCGGACGACGGGCCGGCTGTTGAGGCCCGAGTGGTTTGAGGAAAGCGACCCTTCGCCGGCAAGGACGAGCCCACCGGTGACGAGGTCGGGGCTGGCGTAGCGGATGCCCCCGGTGGCGGTGGAGCGGTCGCCCACGATCAGGGTGTCTCCTTGGTCGATGCTCATGCGCCATGGCGAGTCGGGGTTGCCCACAGGAGTGCTCCAGCCGGTGGGCACGCGGGCGGCGGCGGGGTCGTTGGCACCCAGACCGTCGGCGTCGATGAGGTCGGCCCGGAGGCGGTAGATGCCGTCGCCAAGCGTGCGAGTCGTCTGGGCGACGCCGTTTGAGTCGGGGTCGTTGCCGACGTACACGTTGCCGAAGTACTGGCTGTTGGGGTTCTTGTTGATCGCCAGGCCCACGGGGTCGCGGAACTGGGCGTAGAGGTTGGACGCGGCGTCGTTGGCCAGCGACCAGGCGGCCGGTGCGCTGCGATCCACAATGATGCTGTATGCGGAGAAGCCGGTCATGTCGAACTGGTAAACACCCGCTGCGGGGGCTGCCAAGTCGATTGCGTTGCCGCCGTCGCGGAGGACCTGCACTCGGTCGGCGTTCTGGTTGAGGGTGAACTGGAACTGGCCGCCGCCCAGGTCGGTGATGCCCGAGGCATACGGCACGGCCAGGGCAGGGGTGACGGAAAGAAGTGCGGGGGCGGCGAGCGAAGCACACAAAAGCTGACGGGTCGACATCTTGATCATGGTCTTTCTCCAGGGTTGGTGGTGGGCGATTCAGGTCAAGGGGGGGCGATCACAATCGAGGGGGAACGCGTATGCGCGGGAGTCGATTCAGGGGTTGGGCAGGGGGTTGAGCGGCGCGATGCCCAGGGGATCCCACAGCTGGCCGTAGCCTGCGAAGCTTCGGCCGGCGAAGGTCAGCGCGGGGTTGTAGCCCACGACCTGCGGGTCGGTCTTTTGGCGCAGCTCGCCGTGGCCGTCGGCAAAGCCGAAAGCGGCGGTGTCCTGGTGGTACCACTTGCTCTTGTCGGCAGTGGCGATGCTGGTGTTGGCGAAGGGCACATCGGGCACACCCATGCGGGAGAACAGGCCGTCGTTGAGGCCGCGGTTGACGATGGTGGCCCCGAGGGTCGTGTCGTCGTTAGGGCCGCCTTCGTCCACCAGCACGATGAGCGAGCCCGGGCTACGGAACACGTTGAGGTTGACAAAAGAATTGGTCGGGGCGGCCTGTGGGACGCCGCGGATGGGCGGTCCCGGCGAGCCGACCACGGCGAGCTTGGCCGGGTCGCCGGGCTGCTCGAAATCCCATATGAATCGCGAGGCCGAGTAGCTCTGCCCGCTGGAGCGAGTGACCGCAAACTCGTCGGAGGGGCAGAGGAACACCTTGCCGACGCCCTCGCCGGGGACGGAACGCGCGCCCCCGGGCTGCCAGGACGAGCCGCCCAGGTACGGCCATAGGACGCCCATCGACAGGTCGGCCGAAGGGTTGGTCTGAAGCGAGCCGGGTGCTGTCCAAGCGCGGTAAGGGTTCGACGTGGTGATCGATTGCTGCACAAACGCGGCGCCCGGCAGCGAGTCCTTGTTGTCGGTTGCGTACACCATCATTGCCAGCATCAGGTTCTTCATATTGGTCTGACAGACGGTGCCCCGTGCCGTCTCCCTGGCCGCGCCCAGTGCCGGGAGAAGGATGCCGATCAGCAGCGCGATCACTGAGATGACCACGAGCAGCTCGATCAGCGTGAAGCCCGCACGATTGAACGCACGAGTTGTGAAGCAACTGCAGTCATGACACATAAACGCACCTTTCAAGCAAGCGAAGGGCTTTCGGCTTAACACATCCGATATTAGGCCCCGAATGTGAGCGGCCAGTGAGGGAAACGTCTTTGAAACATTAAAGTTTGATAAAGGGGCTGTCCTAGAGCGTGTGATGCACTTTTGTGATCGTGTGGGCCGATTCCTTGGTGATGGCACGGACGCCTTCTTATCCAACGGACCTGACTGATGACCAGTGGGCTTTTGTGGCCCCTGACGTGACGCTGATGCGGGAGGATGCGCCGCAGCGTGAGCGTGACCTTCGGCGAGTGTTGGATTCGTTGCTGTGGATCGTGCGGGCCGGGTGTGCGTGGCGGTTGTTGCCGCACGACTTCCCGCCTTGCGCGGCGGTCGATCAGCAGGGCCAGCGGTGGGTCAAGGCCGGCGTGTTCGAAGAGATGGCTCACGACCTTCGGGAGCTGACACGCCTGGCCCGGGGCTACGAACGTTTCGTCTGCCTCCTGCTCGCAAGTCTGCAAAACACCCTTCAACGCCTCGGACTGAGTGCACAACAGGCTCTTACGGTGCGCTTGACGAGGCGGTACCCCAGCACACCAGAATAGAAGTCGAGGTTCCGCAGCGCATCGCCCGCCATCGCGGTGACGTGGTGCAGCCCTTCAATCGCCGGTGCTGTTGTGGGTGTGCCCATCAAAACAAGCTCCTCGGAGTATTCAGCGGTACGCCGACGCGACGAGGTCCGGCCAGTCGGCGTACTCGGAAGCGGGGGTGCGGTCGTTGCGCCAGCGTGGGTCGTTCTCGACGGTGGCGAGCAGGGGCATGGAGGTGACCGAGCCGTCGAAGGTGGACCAGTGGGCGTTGCCGCCGTGCCACCAGGAGAAGTAGCCGCCGCCGTCATCCTCGGCTCCGTAGGTCGCACCACGGCCCATGATCGAGTTCTCGCGCAGGTCCGGCCAGACGGCCCGCGTCTCCAGCAAAATCAGCGTGTGCGACGGGCGCTTGATCGACACCAGGTCGATGTCGGCCGCATCTGTGGGCGGCGGGTAGCGCCACGCGAGCATGCCGTTGTAGCCGTAGTTGCTCTCGACGTCGTCTCTGCACAGCGTCACGCCGTCGAACCGGCCTTCTTCACCAAGCGCCGGCGTTGGTGACGACGGGCACTTCCACGCCTCGCCCTCGGGCAGGTAGTCACGCAGCACCAGGTACGCCCGCCAGGTGATGTGCTCGCCGGGCGCAACGGCCACGCGGTTGCTGGGCAACTGGTCCTTGTGGTCCGTCGCAAACGTCATGGACGACTTGGCGAGCTGCGCCATATTCGACAGACACACCGCGCCCCGCGCAGCGTTGCGCGCCGCAGACAACGCCGGAAGCAGGATCGCGATCAAAAGCGCAATAATCCCGATCACCACCAGCAACTCAATGAGCGTAAACCCACGTCGCATCACACACCCTCTTCCCAAGAAGCCCACGCTGCGAAGCCGCGTGGGGTCGGTGTTGTCGATCGCCACACACCGCACCCACCAGACTCACCCCACGTAGCTTCGCAGCGTGGGTTGATTCAAGGATTAAAGCGTTACATACTCCGCATCGGCGGTCATCACCGCGTCAGCGGGGGGGTGGTGCACTTCGTTGGCGAACACGCCGCCCATCTGCTCGCGCAGCTTGGCGGCGTTGTAACGCTCACGCGCTGCACCGGCCACGACGTGCAACAAGTCCAGCGCGATCTGGCCCTCGTTCTTGGCAAGCTCGATCACAGGGATCGCCTGCTCGAAGCTCTGCATCCGGTTCTTGCAGTTCTCAAACGAGCCGGCCTTCTCGGCGAAGCTCGCCCCCGGAAGCAGCAGGTCCACACGCTCACTCAGCGGCGTGGGCAGCGTGTCGAGCAGCGCGACGAACTTGCCGCGCACGGCCTCGACCAGCGCATCGGTGGTCCAGGTGCTCGGGTAGTTGCCCGTGAGCAAGAGCGCCCCGAACGTGTCGATGCGCGCCATGAAGCCGTTGAAGTCCAGCACCTCGCCGCCGAGCGATTCGAGAGCGCGTCGCACGCCGCGCGCGTTGGGTGCTTTCTCGGCGACCACTGTGAACCCGCCGGGGAACGTCTTGTCCTGCCCGTGCACAGGCACCGGGCCTACGGCGAGCACCGCGTTCGCATCGATCGCCCGCGCGAGCTTGCCCAAGAGCCACGCCTCTTCGCTGGGCAGCATCGGCGACACCAGCACCGCGACGCTTCCCGCGCCTCGCTTCAAGCGAGCGATCTCGAACTCTTCCTTGAGCTTCGTATACGCCGCGTTCCAGTCGCACTCTTCGAGCACGCCGTGCTGCTTCATCATGGGCGAGCGCAGGCGGTCTTCGCTGTGGACGAACTTCCAGCCGTAGCGCACCTCGTCGGTGATCCACCAGCGGTTAACGTCCATGTTGGTGCGGGGCTTGACGCGGTAGATGCGCCCCTCGTTGGTCTGCACGCTGATGTTGTCGCCCGATGCGGTGAGCGGGTCGATACCCGCCGTGGCAGTGAGGTTCCACACGCGCATGGTCATGAGGAAGTCTTTGTCGAGCAGCGCCCCCACGGGGCAGATGTCCACGACGTTGCCGGACAGCTCGTTGTTGATCGGCCGGCCGGGGAAGACGTCGATCTGCTCGCCGCTGCCACGCCCGAACACGCCCAGCTCGTTGGTGCCCGTCACCTCGCGCGTGAACCGCACGCAGCGCGTGCACATGATGCAGCGGTCGCTGTAGAGCAGCA
>DAIOEG010000203.1:0-4610 GCA_036746415.1 Phycisphaera sp.
AGCACCAGCGCCTGCACGCACATCGGCAGCAGCATCACCACGAAAAAACTCCACACCCCCAGCCACTTGCCAACCACCACGGAACCCTCGCCCACAGGCATGCTCATCAGCTTCTCGATCGTCCCCCGGCCGATCTCCTCGCTGAGCGACCGCATGCTGATCGCAGGCACTAAAAACACCAGCAGCCACACCACCCCGTCAAACGCACCCCGCATCGTCGCCACCCGCTCGGTCTCAAACCCCAGCATGAACACGAGGCCCGACCCCAGCGCAAAGAGCCCCCACACCACGTACGCCACGGGCGCACTCAACACCGACACCCACTCCCGCCACGCAATGACAAGCGCCTCACGCATGCATCGTCCCCCCCCCCATTCCCCCGGGCTCGGGGGCCTGCAGGCCCCCTGCATCCCTTACTCCCGCCCCCACCCCCTCTGTCACCCGCACAAAAAATGCCTCCAACCCGCCCACGCCGCCGCCCTGCACACCGCGCAGCTCCCGCACCAACACCCCCGCGTCCTGCAGCTGCCCCGCCAACACCTCGCGTACCTCCGCGTTGCCCCTTCCGCTCGCCGCCCGCACCACCGCCCGCGCCCAGCCCACGTCCAACGCTTCGCACGTCACCACCTCACCGACGCGCACCACGTGTTCGCGCAGCGCCGCCGCGCTGCACCTGCACTCCACCCACACATCGCCCGCGCCCCCACCAGTGCTCCCCGCCTGCTCTCGGAGCGACGCGACCGTCCCCGCCGCCACCACCTTCCCACGTGCAATGATGATCGCCTCGTCACACACCGCCTGCACCTCGCTCAGCACGTGGGTCGAGAACAGCACCGTGTGCGACCCCGCCAGCTCGCGGATCAGTTTGCGCAGCTCGATCACCTGCCCGGGGTCCAGCCCCGATGTCGGCTCGTCGAGCACCAGCACCGCCGGCTCGTGGATCAGTGCCGCCGCCAGACCGACCCGCTGACGGTTGCCCTTGCTGAGCCGACCGATCGTCCGCCTCCGCACCGGCCCCAGCGCGCAGCGCTCAACGACCTCGCCCGTGCGACGCCGACGCTCACCCCGTCGCATGCCCATCAGCCGACCGACAAACGCCAGATACTCCTCGACGCGCATCTCGGGGTAGAGCGGGTTGTGCTCGGGCAGGTATCCCAGCCGAGCCCGCGCCTCCACGGAACGTTCCATGACATCCAGCCCCGCCAGCCGAGCCACCCCCGACGTCGGCGGGAGCAACCCGCACACCATCCGCATTGTCGTGCTCTTGCCCGCGCCGTTGGGCCCCAGGAACCCCACCACCTTGCCCGCCCCCACGACAAAGCTCACGCGCTCCACCGCCCGCACCGGCCCAAACCACTTGCAAAGCTCGATCGCCTCGATCATGAATGCCCATCATAAACCACCCACCCGCTGAACGCCCCACGCACAACACGGCGTTCGCTCAAGTATCAGGCCTGATGCACTCAATCACATCGTCGGCAGACACACGCCCGTGAGCGCGTACCAAATAGACCAGCGAGTGAACTCGTCGACGATACGTTCAATCACGCAACGCAACACATCAGAATTGCATCCATCTTCATCACAAACTCACATGGACGATGTGCTGAGATGCTGTGTGTAATGCATCGTGGTCGTCAGTCGCCCACGGCGTCGCTTGGCAAGAGCAGCGACTTGATGCCCCACTCGTTCACCGGTTCGGAGGTGAGCACAACGATGAGCGGCGGCTTGCTGAAGTAACGGGCTGCTGCGTCGCGGACCTCGATCGCTGACAGGGATTGGACCTGGTCCAGCAACCCCGCACCCGATGCGGAGCCGACGTTGTAGAGCCGATTGAGGGCCAGGTCGGCCGCGATCGCCGAGTTGCTTTGCAGCGCGGTGAATTCGTTGGTGAGCACCTTGGCTTTTGCGCGTTCGAGGTCGGCGGGCGACGCGGGCTCGGCGACACCTCGGCGGACCACGTCGAGCGCCCGCTTGGTCGCCTCGACCGCCTGCTCGGGACGCGTGTTGAACACCACCGAGTAGAAGCCGGGCAGACGCCCGGTCACGTTCCCGCCGCTCGCGACATACACCAGGCCCGGCCCATCCCCCCGCAGCGCCTGTTGCAGCCACCCGCCGGGGAAATCGCTGATGAGCGAGTTGAACACCGACAACGCCGCGTAGTCCGGGTGGTCGCGCGTGATGCCCGGGCCAAAGCCCATGCTCACCGCCGTCACGGGTTTGCTCGTCGTGACAAACGCGACCAAGTCGCTGGGCGGCGCGGGCAACACAGGCGGCGTGACCTCGGCGGAGCCGGCGGACATCGTCCCAAACAAACGCTCGGCCTCGGCGAACACCGCTGACGCCTCGACATCGCCCACCACCGTCAACACCGACCGGCTCGCCTGCTGATGCTCGCTGTATGCCGCTCGCAGGTCTTCAGCGGTCAGCGCCTCCACCACGTCGGCTCGGCCCAGCGGCGTCTGCGACCACACGTGGCCCGCGAACCAGCGCGCACGGAACTCGGCGCTCAGCTCGCTGTTCCAGCGGTCACGGCTACGCGCGATTGCTGCCACGATCCTCGGCTGCATCTTTGCCCACTCCGCGGGATCGAAACGCGGACGCAACACCACGTCTGACATCAGCCCCATCACCGTCTGCCAGTCGCCCGACAACGCAGACGCCTCAATGAACGCGGTGTTCGTGCCACAGGTCGCGCCGATCGCGGCGCCCAAGTCCTCGATCGCGGCGGCGAGTTGCTGCGCATCGCGGTTGCCGGCCCCGCGCGTGAGCATCGAGAACGCGGCGCTGTGCACGCCCTCCTTGCCAACGTTGTCAGCGAGCAGGCCACCCAGCGTGTAGAGCTGCATCGACACGGCCGGCACCACCGTGCTGCGCTGCACGATCACCGTCAGGCCGTTGGACAACGTCTGCGTCGCGGGCTCGGAGAGCGAGACAACGCGGGTGTCAGCGGTCGCGGCCAGGTTCGCTTCGAGCGACTTGATCAGTCGGGCGTTGTCGAGCTCAAAGGGAACCCAATCGGAGTCGTCGACGACGACATCGGTCCCGCCGGGGCGTTCGATCTGCGTGATCTTCTCGTCGGGTTGCACGGGCCGAAGCGTGATGCGCGACGCGCCGCCGGTGGGCATCACGGCACCAGCGGCGTTGCGCAGGTCCTCTGCCGTGAGCGACTCGATCGCGCGGATGTACCGCGTGCGGTAGTCAGGGTCGCTGGAGGACAGGATGTCACGGGCGAGCATGCCGGCCACGTTCTCGGCGGTCTGCCCGCTGCTCACCACAGACGAGATCGTGCGACGCTTCGCACGCGCCAGCTCCGCATCACTGACCAGCTCGGTGCGTGCCTTCTCAAGCTCGACTTCAATCGCGGCGACCACGGCCTCAAGCGTGACATCCTGTGCGGGCTCGAAATCGATGCCCACAAAGCCCCGGCCCCAGCTCGCGCTGTAGTTGAACGCGCTGATGCTCGACACCAGCGAACGCTCATCGCGGAGCGTCCGGGTCAGCCGGCTGCTCTCGCCTTGGCCGAGGATGCCCGTGAGCAGGTCCAGCGCGTAGTCGTGCTCGCTGGACAGAACAACGCCCGGCCACAGCAGCCGGCTGCGCAGCCGCTGCACACCGGCCGCGCCCTCGATCACCACGGCGGGGATCGACGCGGGCTCGGCGGGCATCTTCACCACCGGCAGCTCGCGGGCCTCGGCATCGATCCAGCGGCTGACCATGTGGTCGAGCGTCGCACGCGGGTCGATGTCGCCGGCGACGACGAAGACCATGTTGTTGGGCACGTACATGCGCTTGTAGAACGCGAGCAGTTCTTCGCGGGTGATCTCCATAAACTCGTCGACGTAGCCGATGGTTGGGTGGCTGCCGGGGTGGTCGGGCGTCGCGTTGTAACGGGCCTGCTGCGTGAGCTTCCAGTGGATCCGGCCAGGGTCGCCCTGACCCATCGAGAACTCGGCTTGGATCACGTCGCGCTCACGGTCGTACTCGGCCTGATCGATCGTGTTGTGGCGCATCCAGTCGCTGAGAAGGTCGATCGCTTCGAACGTGTGCGGCGCGGTCGTGTTGATGTAATAAAAGACGTTGTCCAGCGAGGTCGCCGCGTTGATCTGCGCACCGATCCGGCCGAGCGTCGCCGTGGACTCGCGCTCGGGCCGGGTCGAGGTCGAGCCGCCCGAGAGCAGGTGTTCGAGGTAATGCGAGAGGCCGGCCCCGACGTGCTCCTGCTCGTAGAGCGAGCCGGTCTTCACGAACACTTGGGCCGACACCACCGGCGCGGCGGGCAACCGCTGCGCAACGAGCACCATGCGGTTGGGCAGCACGGCGATGACGCGGTCGTCACGCTCCTGCAGGATGCGCGGGGCGAGCACCACAGGCGGCATCGGCTCGCTGGCAACTGGCGCGGGCTCGACAGGGATGGGTTTCGGGGTGATAGCTGCGGCGTTAGGTGTCATGGAAGCATCGTCGGCAAGGGCGGGTGCGGGGGCGGTCGCGGCGCTGATGAACACACACATCAGCGGGGCGAGGGTCCGATGGAGTCGGTGCGTGGCGGTGGTCGAACGATGCATCGCGGTCGGGTTCCTGATCGTGGGAGCGGGGATGTAACGGGGCGT
>DAIOEG010000203.1:4620-5358 GCA_036746415.1 Phycisphaera sp.
GTTTAGCAAAGCCACGCAGTACAATATCCCGGCCGGGCAAGGTCTGCCGTGCGTGCCTCGATCATGCGGGGCGTGGGGCGAGAAGCGTGCCTATGTTCCACACATGATCACTCGAACACTGTTGGCCGTGGCGATGTTGGTGTGCGGATCGATGATGACAGCAAACGCGGAGCAGACCGCCGCACCCGCGCCGCAGGAGCAGGCCGTGAATTACGACAAGCAGGTCACCATGGAGGCCGAGCTTCCCGAGGGGTTCCCGGCAGTGGGGCCCGCGGGCGTTGCGCTTGTCAAGCAGTACCCGCAATACCGCGCCGCATCGGCGACGGGGCGCGAGGCGTTCTGGAAGCTGTTCAACCACATCCAGCGGAACAACCTGCCCATGACCGCGCCGGTTGAGATGACCCAGCCCGCAACCGCTGCGCAAGACCAACCCGCTGACAACGCGTTTACCACCATGGAAGTCATGGCGTTCCTCTACCCCTCGACCTCCGATGCGCAGCTCGGCCCCGACCCGCAAGACCCAACCGTCACCGTCGCCGACCACCCCGCGAAGCGCGTCGTCTCCTACGGCTTCTTCGGCAACCCCGGCCCCGCGCCCATCGATCAAGCCAACGCTGCCATCGACGCCGTCCTCGCTCAAGACCCAACGCTCAAGCCCGCCGGCCCACGCAAGCTGCTGGGCTACAACAGCCCGATGGTCCCCCCGCCCGACCGCTACTACGAATGGCAGCAGCCGCT
>DAIOEG010000204.1:0-5345 GCA_036746415.1 Phycisphaera sp.
CCGCCCCACCCCCCCCGCGACACACGGAGGTGTACGCCATGATGATGCCCCCTGATGGATCGGTCCTGTCCGCTCCCGCCCCGTTTTCGACCCCCGTCCCCGCCCCGTTCACCGCGCCCATGCAGGCCGCCCTGCCGGAAGTGAGCGCGGTCGTCGTGGTCGCCCATGAGCCGCCCGTGCCGCTGTCCCGCGTCAGCACGCGTCGGCAGCGACCGCCCCAGGCGACCCACCGCCTCAACCGCCCCCGCGTCCTGGATGCCACCGCCCAGTGCCTCGACGAATTGGGCTACGACAAGACCACCATCCGTACGATCGCGCTGCGGCTCGACTGCGCCGTCGGCTCGATCTACCGCTACTCCCGTGACAAGCGCGAGTTGCTCGACGCCGTCGTCCAGCGACGCTTCGAGCCGGTCATCGAGGCCGCCGAGCAGGAACGCCCGATCGACCAGACCACCCGGCAATACATCGCCACCGCGTCGGCCCAGCCCGAGCAGTATCGCCTCATGTTCTGGCTCGCCGCCGTCCGCAACGAGCTGCCCCAGCCCGCGCCGCTGCCGGCGATCGTCGATCGGCTGATCACCGCCTGGACCCGCCAGCTGGGGACCAAGGCCGACGCCGAACGGCACTGGGCGTTGGCGCACTCGGCCATCCTCCTCAACCGAGCCGAGTCGCTGTCTCACGCCCAGGCCGACGCCGACAAGCTCCACGCCGCGTAACCTCTGCCCATGCCCCCGCTCCGCCCGGCCGTCACCGTCCACTGCCCCGCCAAGCTCAACCTCACCCTCGACGTCGGCCCGCCCGACGCGACCCATCCCACGCGCCCCGGCTACCACCCGGTCGTGTCGTTCATGACCGCCCTGCCGCTCTGCGACACCCTCACCGCCGAGCTTGCAGACGCGAACGCCTACGACCTGCGCTTCGCCGACGACGCCCCGCTGCACCAGCCGGTCGACTGGCCGATCGAACGCGACTTGTGTGTGAAAGCCCACCGGGCGGTCGAGCAACGCGTCGGCCGAACGCTGCCCACGCGTATCACGCTGCGCAAGCGCATCCCCGCCGGCTCGGGCCTGGGCGGCGGGTCGGCCGACGCCGCGGGCACGCTCCATGCCATCAACACCCTGCACCGGCTCGGCCTCGCCACCGAGGCGCTCCTCGCGCTGGCCGGGACGCTTGGCAGCGATGTCGCCTTTGCGCTGCTTGCCATCCTCGGCAGGCCGCACGCGCTGGCGACCGGGTTTGGCGAGACGATCGAGACCGTGACGCCGCGCTGGAACGGCCGGGACGCCGTGCTGATCCTGCCGGCGTTTGGCTGCGCCACGGCCGAGGTCTACCGGGCGTTCGACGCCGTGCCCGCGCCGCGCGTGGCCCCCGCGCACACCCGCGCCCTGATCGACGCTGCGGCGCTGGAGGATGCGCTGCTCTTCAACGACCTGACCGACGCCGCGACCCGCGTGCAGCCCGCGCTGCGCAGCGTGTTCAACGCCGTCCGCTCGCTCGGTATGACGCCCCACCTCACCGGCTCGGGCAGCGCCGCGTTCGCCCTCACCAACGTCCCCGACGCCAGCCGACGCGTGAGCGACGCGTGCGGCACCGTGTGCCTGCCGATCCGCATCGGCAACGCGTGAAGGCGGGGCCAGCCCCACCGTCGTTAGCTCGACACGGTTGGCGTCCAGCAGCAGCACGGTCGTCGCGGCCTTGCGACGCGTCTCGCACTCTGCCAGCGGGTCGTCCATCAACCCCGCCAGCGCAACGACCGCGCGAAACCGCAGCACCGCCAACGCCGTACGCAGCGCCGCGCGGTCGTGGGGTTCCCCGGTTGTGGTGTCTGCATCTGCCATGGGTGCCTCCTATCTAGAGGCGCGAAAGACCCGTTTTGTGCGCGCTTGTCTGTCGCGCGGTTCAGATCACCCTTGAAATACAAGGGAATAAAAAAATCGGTGTCCGAAAAATCGTTCCACAAGACGACGTCATCGTGCGCACAAAACGCGACCAAAGGACGCCATGACGAGCCGCGCGCGTCAGCAAGCGGGGCAGGTGACACATCGTGCGGCTCGCCGGACCGCAAGCGACTTCAAACGCCGCTTGCGCGCCGTGTCATCGCTGAATCAAACACGTGCCCCGGTCCCTCACGGTCGCGGCTCGTATCGGATGCATGCGACTTCACGCCTCGGTCTTGGTCTCGGTTGCGGTGGGGTTGGCATCGACGCGGGGGGCGGTGCCTTCGAGTGACTTGCGGGTGGTGTCTTTGCGGGACGACTGGTTGACTTCGTCTTCGAGGCCTGAGAGGCCTTTCTTGAACTCGACGATGCCCTTGCCCAGCGATCGGCCGACCTCGGGCAGGCGCTTGCCGAAGATGAGCAGCCCGACCACGCCGAGGATGAGCAGCTCCTGCCAGCCGATGGGGCCCAGGAACGCGGTCACGGTTTGGAAAGCGGGGGTCATGACGATCCTTTAGGTCAAGAGGCACAACGCAAGTCTGTCAGCATTATTGCAGGCACGCCGCCCGATGGGAAGCACGCGGGGTCATTTACCGTTGAATGTTGTTTGAAAGTTTTGATTGAACCGCGGAGGCGCGGAGGACGCGGAGCAGACAAAGCACGGATGCGTTCAAGCACATCGCAGGTTGCAAGACTCACGCATCATCCTTGGCGGGGCTTGGCCCCCTTGGCGTCTTGGCGATTCGACCTGTTTCACCGCTGCGTGCATCTGCCTTCATCTGCGTGCATCTGCGTGCATCTGCGGCCAAACACGTCGTAAAGAATCAGACCTTGCCGATGACCAGGCACACGTTGTGTCCGCCGAAGCCGAAGCTGTTGGACGCGGTGATGGTCGGGCTGGTCTTGCGGGCGGTGTGGGGGACGTAGTCGAGGGTGCACTCGGGCTCGGGGTTGTCGAGGTTGATCGTGGGCGGCAGCACGCCGGTTTCTAGCACCTTGGCACACACGACGGCCTCGATGCCGCCGGCCGCGCCAAGGGGGTGGCCGGTCATCGACTTGGTCGAGCTGACAGGGGTCTTGGTGCCGGGGCCGCAGGTGAGTTTGATCGCGCGGGTCTCGGCCAGGTCGCCAAGGCCAGTGGATGTTCCGTGCGCGTTGATGTAGCCGAGCTTGTCGGCGGTGATGCCCGCGTCATCGAGCGCGGCTTTCATGGCGTAGGCGGCGCCGGTGCCGTCTTCGATGGGTGCGGTGATGTGGTAGCCGTCGGCGGACTGGCCGAAGCCCATGACCTCGCCGTAGATGTGGGCGCCGCGTGCCTTGGCGTGCTCGTACTCTTCGAGGACGACGATGCCTGCGCCTTCGCTGAGCACGAAGCCGTCGCGGTCTTTGTCGAACGGCCGGGAGGCGCGAGTCGGTTCATCGTTGCGCTTCGAGAGCGCCTTGGGGGCGATGAAGCACGCGAGGCCCAGCGGCGTAAGCGCGGCTTCTGCCCCGCCAGCGACCATGATGTCGGCCACACCGTAGCGGATGGTGAGCATCGCCTCGCCGATGGAGTGCGCGGCGGAGGCGCACGCGGTGGCGATCGACGAGTTGGGCCCGCGCAGGCCGAAGTGGATGCTCACGTTGCCCGGCGCGGCGTTGCACATGAGCTTGGGCACCATGAACGGGCTGACGCGCCGGGGCCCGCGTTCGAGCAGCTTCTGGTGGCCCTCGGCAAACTCTTCCATGCCGCCCACGCCCGAGCCGATGATCGCACCGCACCGCCAGGTGTTTTCCTTGGTGAAGTCCAGCCCGCTGTCGCGCACGGCGTCGATCGACGCGTCGAGGGCGAACTGTGCGAAGCGGTCCATCTTCTTGGCGACGCGGTCGCGTTCCTGACCTTGCACGAAGTTGCGCGGGCCGTCCCAGTCTTCGACCTCGCCGGCGAACTTGACGGCGAAATCTTCGGTGTTGAAGCGGGTGATGGGCTTGATGCCCGAGACACCTTCGCACAGCTTGCCGAAGACCTCGGTCACGCTGGTGCCCAGCGGAGTGACCCAACCCAGACCGGTGATGACGACGCGACGCTTGCTCATAGGAACCTCACCCCAAAAGGGTATCAGACACAACGGGCGGGCTCGGTGTACAAGCCCGCCCGTCGAGAGTTCTCAGTTGGACCTGACAGTGTGTGTGGTCAGTGGTGGGCAGCAGCGGACACAAGTGCGCCCAAACCGTGCCAACGTGCCGACACACGCTCAGCCCTGGTTCATGTGTTCTTTGATGTACTTGATGGCCGAGCCAACGGTCTGGATCTTCTCGGCCTGTTCGTCGGGGATGGAGGTCTCGAACTCGTCCTCGAACTCCATCACGAGTTCCACCGTATCCAGTGAGTCGGCGTTGAGGTCGTTGACGAAACTGGTTTCGTCGGTGATCTCGGCCTTGTCCACCTTCATCTGCTCAGCGACAATGGCATACACCTTTTCGCGGATCGCCTGTTCATCCATGGTCGGTCATCTCCTAATCGCTAATCCGCCGCGCACGGGCGGCTTGGGGTAAGCGGGAACTATAACGGGGTTTCACAGCCCTGCCAATGCAGGGTGCACAGGGGACGGGCCATCCTGAAAGCGGTGCACGCCGGCCCCGACTCACGAAGCCCGACTCATCACGCACGTTGCTTCACGCCATCGTCATCCCACCATCAACGGTGAGCACCTGCCCGGTCACGTAGCTCGCGCCGTCGGAACACAGGAACGCGACGGCGGCGGCGATCTCCTCCGGCTGGCCCATCCGGCCCAGGGCGGTCATGAGCTTCACGCCGTCCTTGATCTTGTCGGGCAGCACATCGGTCATGTCCGTCTGGATGAAGCCCGGCGCGACCACGTTGGCGGTGATGCCACGCTTGCCCATCTCCTTGGCCAGCGACTTGGTGAAGCCCGACAGGCCGGCCTTTGCCGCCGCGTAGTTCGCCTGGCCGGCGTTGCCCACGACGCCCGACACCGAGCCGATGTTCACGATCCGCCCGAACCGCCCCTGCATCATCGAACGCGTCGCCGCGCGACACGCCACAAACACGCTCCGCAGGTTCGTCGAGATCACCGCGTCAAACTCGTCATCGCTCATCCGCATCAGCAGGTTGTCGCGGGTGATGCCCGCGTTGTTGACGAGCACGTCGAGTCGGCCGTGGTCGTTGGCGACCTGTTCGATCATCGCGGTGATGGCCGAGCCGTCGGCGATGTCGCAGGTCATGACGCTCGCGCTGCCGCCTGCTGCGACGATCTCGCTCTTGATCGCTTCGAGCTTCGCCGCGTCCCGCGCGACGCAGACGACATGGCGATCGTCCTTGGCAAGGGCCTTGGCGATGGCGGCGCCGATGCCACGAGATGCGCCGGTCACGATGGCGACACGCTGGTTGTTCATGGTGGGGTCCTT
>DAIOEG010000205.1:0-5284 GCA_036746415.1 Phycisphaera sp.
TGCTTGATCCACCGGAATCGCTGAAAAAAGACACGACGTGACTTTGCTACGGCGAGGACTTATGTCGATCGACTCCACGCAGTTTCGCAGCGTGGGCTTCGGGGGGTGTGGATGCAATGGCATACATGTCGTACCGCAGGGCCTTGCCCATGTGGCGGTGGGTGGGGCTCTTGGTTCCCAGTAACGGGCCGAGGCGTGGGCGTTTGACGATGACGCGGCGGGTGGCGAGCTGCATGGCGGCGGACCACAGCGCGTCGGCGTCGTCATCGTCGCCCACGAGCCAGCGCAGCACGCGCATGGGTTTTCGTTCGACGGCCCGTCGTCCGGTGGCGGCTTGGGGGAACATGGGGTCGAGGTACACGGCTTCAATGGGGGCGATGGTGGTTGCGAGGTCGGTCAGCGAGCCGTGCAGAAGCGTGAGGCGCTGCGCGATACCGGGCGAGGCCTCGGCGGCGCGGCGCAGCGCGTCGCGCAACAGCGCATGCACGATCGGGTCGCGTTCAAGACAGGTGACGTGGCAGCCAGCGGACGCCATGAGCCAGGCGTCCTCGCCAAGGCCTGCGGTGGCGTCGAGGATGTGTGGCCGGTGCGGCTCGCCTTTGCGGATGCCCAGCGACTTGTAGAACGGCGTGTTGATCGCCCGGCCGGCGGAGCTTTGCGTGTCGATGCTCAGCACGTCGGCAGCAACATCGTGACCGCCCAGGAGCGCATGGCCCGGCTGGTTCACGCGCAAGCACAGCCAGCCGCGCTCGTCGATCACAAGATGCAGGTCGCGGGGGTCGCGGAAGCCCTTGCACATTGGGAGCGACAGCTCGGCGGCGAGCTGCTCAGCGGCGGGCTGATCGCGGCGGTGGTCGTACCCGACGGCGATGCTGGGCCTGAGGTGCGGGTCGTGGCCTGTGCTCATGACGAGGCGGCGGGTGATGCCGCGTTGCCTGCGGTGACGCCGGCTTGGGCGAGCTGGCGTTCGTACCGGGCGCGGTTATCGCGGCTGTCCATAAGGACGAGCAGGCGTTCGCGGTGCTTGGCGGGGACGGCTTTGTCGAGGGTCTTTCGGACCTCGAGTATGTTGGTGCGTCGGGACAGGTGCGTGAGGATGATGGCCTCGGCCTTGCTTGCTTCGAGCAGCTCGATGATGTGGTCCAGGTGCAGGTGCTTGCCGATGCCTGCGCGTTTGCGGTGCGTGGGTTCCATGAAGGTACACTCGGTGACGATGACTTTGCAGTTCAAGATGTCGTCACGGAGCAGGTGGTTTCCGAAGGCGGTGTCGCCCGTGAAGCAGACAAGCGGGATCATGAAGGTGTGCGTGATGTCCTTACCAGTTTTCTTAAGTTCGACGAGCTGATCTTGCGGGAGGCCGACGTATTCTTCTTTGAGCTTGGTTCGTTTTTCGAGGACGGTGTAGCCGAGCGAGGGGACGGTGTGGACGGTGGGGAAGGCGCGGAGGTAGTGGTTATTTTTGATCTCGACTTCCTGCTCGGGTTCGACGCCGATGAGGTTGTATTTGGTTTGTTGTTTCTCGATGTCGATCCACGCAGTCATGAGGTTGCGGATGGGTTGTTCGAGTGGTTTGGGGCAGATGGCGGTGCCTGGGTCCATGCCTTGGAAGGGTCGCTGGCTGAAGTAGTAGGCGATGCCTGCGACGTGGTCCATGTGACCGTGGGTGATGGCGACGTGCTTGCTTGGGAGCACGGCCTTGGGGCACAGCCCGATGTCGAAGGCGAGGTCGAGCTCGGGCACTTGCACGACGGTTTCTTCGCCTGCGATGGAGATGCCTTGGATGCGGAACGGCGGGACGTAGAGGAAGCCCATCTGGGGGCGTTTGACGGGTTCGAGCGGGAGCATGGCGGTGGGGCTTTGGTGGTGTCACGTGCGCGTCGTGGGTGTCGCGTCGTGGGGGTGAAGAAGAATGGACCGGCGTGGGAGTCGAACCCACTGGCGCTGATGCGTCTTCCTTCCGACGACATCGTCGGCCTCGGTCGAACGGGCCGGGGCTTTGGGCCTCGGCGGCTAAGCAGTATGTGGCGCGTCCGCTTTGGTGGCAACCGGGGGCGATGTTAGAGTCGAACAGATGGTCAGGGTGAACAAGAACGACCCGCGGTTTCTGGACCGTCGCCTCGCGCTGTTGTCGGAGGTGACCAGCACGGCGATCGGGTCGATGTCGCTTCAGACGCAGGCGGAGCGGATGGTGGCGCAGGTGCAGGTGGGCTTCGAGGTCGATTCGTCGGTGGCTCGGCTGCTGGTGGGGGAAGAGCTTCGGCTGCTGGCGTCGGTGGGGGTGCCTCGGCATCAGCTCCGGCCGACGATGGCGGCGCATAACGGGATCGCCGGCCGGATGATCCGCGAGCGTCAGCCGTTCATGCTGAACGAGGTGGTGGTGGACCCGCTCACGGCAGAGAAATACCGGGACGACCCGACGGCGTTTCGGTTCCTGAGTTACTGCGGGGCTCCGATGCTCATCGAGGACCGCGTCGTGGGCATCCTGGGCATCTACAGCCAACGGCAGAGCAACTACTTTCACGCGGTGGACCTCGAGCACCTGCAGGTGGTGGCGAACCACATCGCCGCCGCCATCGCCAACGCGCAGCTGGTGGAAGACCTCCAGCAAGAGGTCGCGCAGCGCAAACGGTTCGAGGCGGACCTGCAGGAGCTCAACACGCAACTGGAAGCGCGCGTCGAACACCGAACCGCAGCGCTGCGCAGCAGCGAACTGCGGCTGCGCGAGTCCGAGGCGCAGTACCGGCTGCTCGCGGACAGCGCCAGCGATATGATCTCACGGCATGACTTCCGGGGGCGGTGCACTTACGTCTCGCCAGCGTGCGAGCGGGTGCTGGGGTTTACAACCGGCGAGTTGGTCGGCATCGACCCGTTCAACCTCATCCACGCGCAGGACGTCCCGGTTGTCCGGCGGAGCTTTGAGCGGGTACTCGAACACCCCGAGCCGCAGTCGGTGACGTATCGATCGCGTTGCAAGCTGGGCGGATACGCGTGGCTGGAGAGCACGGCGAGGTCGGTGGTGGACCCGGACACGGGCGCTGCGACGGAAGTCGTCGTCGTCAGCCGTGACGTGACTGAACGTCTGCATGCGCAGGAGCAGCTGCGGCTGGTGCAGGCGGCGATCGACGGCGTGCGTGAGGCCGTTGTTGTGACAGAGCCCGACCTGGAAGCGCCCGGGCCGCGCATCGTTTACATGAACCCCGCGTTCACGGCGATCTCGGGTTACGAGGCGCACGAGGTGTTGGGCCTGTCGCCACGCGTGTTGCAGGGGCCCAAGTCGGACCGGCTCATGCTTCGCCGATTGAAAGAGACGCTCCGCCGGGGCGAGCCGTTCCGCGGGGAGACGATCAACTACCACAAAGACGGCCGTGAGTACACGGTGGAATGGGACATCAACCCGATCGTGGACAGCGCGGGGCGTGTGACGCACTGGGTGTCGATCCAGCGCGACATCACGGACCGCAAGGAGGCCGAGGAGTTGTCGCGTCACCACCGCGAAGAGCTTGCGCACGTGACCCGATTGTCGACGATGGGCGAGATGGCGTCGGGCCTGGCGCACGAATTGAACCAGCCGCTCACGGCGATCAGCAACTACGCGCACGGGTGCCTCAAGCGGATGAGCAGCGGGCCCACGGACGACGATATGGTGCGTGAGACACTCGGCCGGGTCGCACGACAGGCGGAGCGCGCGGGGGGGATCATCAAGCGTCTGCGTGCGTTTGTGGCCAAGCGTGAGTCGGTGCGGACGGCGTTTGACTTGAATGAGCTGGTGCTGGACGTGCTGACGCTGTGCGAGCCCGAGTCGCGTCAGCACGACGTGGTGCTGTCAACGGACCTGTCGCCCACGATCGGGCCGGTGTTCGTGGACGTGATCCAGATCGAGCAGGTGGTGTTGAATCTGCTGCGCAACGCGATCGAGGCGGTGTCGGACTGCGATGCGGAGCGTCGGGTGGTGGTGCTGCGGACGTACCCGCAGGGGGAGGGGTTCGTGGAGCTCTGCGTGGAGGACCGTGGTCCGGGGTTCACGGACGAGCAGCTGGACCATTTGTTTGCACCGTTTTACACGACCAAATCGGGCGGGATGGGGATGGGCCTGACGATCAGCCAGTCGATCGTGGAGGCGCACCACGGCCGGCTGTGGGCAGAGCGTCGGCTGGGCGGGCCGGGCGCGTGTCTGCGGATGCGGCTGCTCAGCCGCGGGCAGGCAAGGGTTAATCCCTAAACAGAAGCCCTTTGGCGTCTTTTCGTTAGAATTGCAATTATCAAGTGCCGTCTAACGTGCGCGTCCGCCGTGGGGCTGGTCGGCATTGTCTGCGATTGGGGAACGATGTGATGAATGAGACGCCCAGTGTATTTGTCGTCGATGACGACGCGGACGTGCGCGATTCCTTGTGCTGGCTCATCGAGTCGGTAGGCTGGCGGGTCGAGGCGTTTGGCACGGCTCAAGAGATGCTTCAACGGGCCAAGGCGACGCTGTCGGGTTGCCTGGTCGCGGACCTGCGCTTGCCGGGGATGTCGGGGCTGGACATGCACGATGAGCTGCTGCGGCGCGGCACGGACCTTCCCACGATCGTGATCACCGGGCACGGCGACGTGTCGGCAGCGGTGCGTGCGATGAAGGCCGGCGTGGTGGACTTCATCGAGAAACCCTTCTCCGACATGGTCCTGCTCGACCGCATCCGCGAGGCGATGTCGATCGATGAAAAGCTGCGGTCCGACCGTGGCAAGCTCGACGAGATCCGCCGGCGGATGGAGCGACTGACCCGCCGGGAGACGCAGGTGCTCGACGCCGTCGTCGCCGGCAAGCTCAACAAACAGATCGCCTCGGACTTGGGCCTGTCGCACAAGACCATCGAGGTGCACCGGGCACACGTCATGGAAAAGATGGAGGCCGCGTCGCTGGCCGAGCTGGTGCGGATGTACGTCGCGGTACAGGAGACTTCGGTGCCGCAGACGGTGTGACAATCCCGCAGCGCTCACGGGTCTCGGCGACGCATGCGCTGCGTTACTGCTTGACAGGCGTGTCGTTGTCGTTGTCTTCGCCGTTGTCATCGCGCTCGCCAACAGCGTCGGCGGCGGCGGGCTCCTGGTCATCGTCCATCAGCACGCGGTAGCGCTGCGTGTCCAGGTCTTCGAACTGGCCGCGATGCACCGCCCAGAAAAACGCGAGCATGGCCACACCCGCCAGCAGCAACGCGATCGGCACCATCAGGTAAATCACACTCATCGCTGGAACCCAACCCTTTCCCCATGGAGCGGGCGACTTGACCCAACCCTCGGTGCGTAC
>DAIOEG010000206.1:0-5267 GCA_036746415.1 Phycisphaera sp.
GCGGCGTACTCGATGGCTCCGGGCGACGGCGACAACCAGGAGCTGGTGCTGCTGGGGCTGAGTATGCTGCTGTTGTCGGGCACGCTGCTGGCCGGCGCGACGGCTCCGACGGTGCTCAGCGAGGAGATCGAGCAGAAGACGGTGCTGACGGTGGTGAGCAAGCCCGTGCCCCGGCCGGTGTTTGTGATCGGCAAGTTTCTGGGCGTCGCGGGGGCGATCACGCTGGCGTACTTTGTCCTGTGCCTCGTGTTTCTACTGACGATGCGGCAGGGCGTGTTTCAAAACGCCGGCGACCCTTGGGACGGGCCGGTGCTGCTGTTCGGGCTGGGGAGCGGGCTTCTGGCGGTGCTGTTCGCGGCGGGCGCGAACTACCTCTATCGCCGTGTGTTTGCGTCGACGGTGGTGTGGGCGCTCGCGGTGGCTCTGCTCTTGGGATACGCCCTGGTGCTGGTGTTCGGCAAGGGCTTCGTGTTGCAGGGGCCGATGACCGAGTTCCGGGCGCAGGACGGCAAGCTGTTGGAGCTGTTGACGGGCCTGGGGATGGTCGGGGTGGCGTTGTGGGTGCTGACGGCGGTGGCCGTGATGGTGTCCACGCGACTGGGGCCGATGGCTACGATCCTCATCTGCGTGGGCGTGTTCTTCGCGGGGCTGTTCACCAACGGCATGAGCGGGTGGGTCAATCAGCAGCTGAGTCTGCCGCCCGATGTGGACGTGTTCACAAGCATGAGCGCGATCGTGGGGGCGGACCTGGGCATGGGGACCAAGCTGGTGTACCTCCTGGCCAAGGGCGTGTACCTGCTCTTGCCGAACCTGCAGTTCTTCTGGCCGGCGGACGCGATCACCTCGGGTAACTCGATGCTCTGGGGGAACGACGGCCAGCTGATGCTCTGGCCGGTGGGCTCGGTCGTGGTCTACGGCCTGCTCTATGTCGCGGTCCTCATATCACTCTCCATCGTGCTGTTCCAGCGGCGCGAAGTGGGATGAAACGCGTCGCGCCATCCCTCGCGCACCAACCAATCATTCCCCGAGTAAGCGGCGAGTTCACTCGACGGTCCGTGGGACACGCGTCGATGCAAACAGGCAGGGTTGGCATCCGGCGTGATTGGATGCGTTGCTCCAATCTCACACGCGTGCATGACATGAGACAGCCCGTCCATAACGTCATGGACGGGCTGTGTGCGATTGTCAGTGGTTGATCAGGCCGTGGCGAGCGCGGCGTTGGCGTTGCCTTCGCTTTGGCTGGCGCGGCTGGTGTTGACGGTCTTGAGCGCTTTGACCATCGGCTGGCCGAGCATCGCCAGCATCAGCCCGCCAAACGCGATCAGGCCCGAGGCGAGAAACGCGATGTAGAGCTGGTGAGCCAGGGCGACCTCCGGGAACGCCAGCATCACCACGGGGGTGAGCAGGACGAGCATCGCCAGGTGCGTCAACAGCGTGACGCGGACGGGCTTGTCCGAAAGGGTGGGGGACGGGTTCGGGACGGTACTGTTCACATGAGCAACCATGTCAAAAACTCCTACCAGCCAGCGTTGCCTGCCGAGCGATCGCCTTGGGTACGCAAACGAGGGAGCCATCCACAAAACGGCTGTTCGTTTACGAGGGCGATGGGCACGGAACCCGCAATCATCCAGCGGGGTTTGGGGCGTTGCGGTCGTCGAAGCGAGCCGTCTAGCCCCGGGGTGCGGGAGCCCTCTTCCTGAGGGCCGAGTGGGGGGACCAACGGTGGAACCCAAGGTTGATACCAAGGATTCCGGGGTTTGCCCGGCAGTTGGTTCCGTGCCTGCTAACTCCTCGGCAAGTTTAGTGCCACACCATGAAAGAGCAACCCAATCCGCCCGCAGAACGTTAGAAATCAGCGAAAATCAGCTTGAAAACGGCATGTCTTGTCGTTGACCACAGGTTGACCCGCATCGACACGTTGCGCATCCATTGTGCAACGCGCGGCACGTGCTGAATCTCTGCGCACATGACACTGGCACCCATCGCGTGCCTCCAAATCGCTGTTCAGTCGCATCGCCACGCCACTGCAACCGGACCGCCCTGCGCGTGAGGCGGGGTACAATCCCGTGATGCTGATCCTGATGCTCGCGCAGAACGTGCAACCGTTGCCGCAGCAGACCGCCACCCGCTACCAGGTCGGGCTGATGCTGATCGTGCTCATCGGCATGCTCGGCATCGTGCTGGTCCTCGCGCTCATGCGGTCGTGGCGGAAGCAGCACGCCCGCCTCCAGGCGCTCGACCGACGGATAGACGAACGCCGATCCGGACGCGGCGAGCTCCTCCAGGACGCGTGGTCCACCGCTGGCGCTCGACTCGGCGTACTCCCGCTGGCCGGGGCTGGCGGAATCGCTGCGATGGAGACAAGCGACGCAGACGCCGCGCTCAACGATCCCATCCACGAAACCCGGGACGAGCCAGACATCGACGACGAAGACGGAGACGATGAACCCGAAGACCCGTTCAACCTGTTTGAAGGCAAAGACCCTGTCGCCGACAGCCCCGACAAGCCCGCGTTCGACGACGATGACGCAGACGACGATTTCAACCCCGACGAAGACCCCGATGACCCGTTTGGCTTCGGCAACACCAAAGACCCCGAGAATTGACCGCTCCCGCGATGGACGATGGTCAGTCCCGCAGGATGACCACGTCGGCAGGGTCCACGCTCGCTGACAGTCGGCCAGACGCCGTATCCAGCAGCTTGGGGTTGAGCTCGTAAGCCGTCAGAGCAGATCCGTTGGAACGCAAGTGATACTGCGCAACCTCGCCCAGGTACGTCACGGCCTCACGCGTGACATCGAACGCATTGACGCCGGATGCATGGGCCGTATCTGACAATCGCACCGCTTCAGGACGGATGGAAAGGGTCACCTTGCCAGTGCGCGTGCCTTGCGGATCATGGACAGAGGACCGCAACAAACCGACAGGCGTTTGCAGGGTCGTGATGCCGGCATCGACGCTCTGCACGGTGGCTTCGATGAAGTTGGTGTCGCCGAGGAAGTCTGCGACGAAGCGGTTGGCGGGGCGTTCGTAGAGGGTGCGTGGCGGGCCTTGCTGCATGAGCTTGCCCTTGCTGAGCACGGCGATGGCGTCGGCCATGCTGAGCGCTTCCTTCTGGTCGTGCGTGACGTACACGCCGGTGATGCCCGACTGCTTGCAGATGTCGCGGATGCTCTGCCGCATGCTGACGCGCAGCTTGGCGTCCAGGTTGCTCAGCGGCTCGTCGAGCAGCAGCACCCTTGGGCGGATCACCAGCGCCCGCGCCAGCGCGACTCGTTGCTGCTGGCCGCCGGAGAGCTGGTTGGTCTTGCGGTCGGCCTGCGTCGTGAGTTGCACGCTCTCGAGCGCTTCGTCCACACGGCGGGTCAGCTCGGCCTTGCCCACCTTGCGGACCTCCAGCCCGAACGCGACGTTCTGCCGTACCGTCATGTGTGGCCAAAGCGCGTACCCCTGAAACACCATCCCCGTGTCGCGCTGGTTGGGCGGCAGGTGCGTCACATCGTCCTTGCCAAAACAGATCGTCCCCGAGGTCGGGTCGCTGAAGCCCGCGATCATACGCAGCAGCGTCGTCTTGCCGCAGCCAGAAGGCCCCAGCAGGAAGAACAACTCGCCCGCCGCGACTTCAAGGTCGATCCCGTCGACCGCGTGCGTGCTGCCGAATGCTTTCACAAGTTGACGGATCGTGATCGGTGTCATGCGTGGGCTGGAGTGTAAGGATCGGTACAGGATCAGGGAAAAGCGTGAAGTGAAATCGGGCACCGCGCTGCTTCAACACCGCGATCCATTCCAATGCGATCTTCATGCTGAATGACTTACGAACACTTGACGCCGATGACGGCTGCCATGTGCGGGCACCCTTTGCCATCACGCCGGTAGCTGGGCAGCAGATCGGGGTGCTCCAAGGTACACAACGCGGATAGGTCGATGTGGTCAAGTGAGACGCCCGCTTGTTCAAGTTGCGCAAGCGCGACCGACCGCAGGTCCAGATAGGCCTTGCGGTGCGCGTGGTTGTGTGAAGGGTTCAGGAACCGCGGATCGAAACGCTCGGCGACCTCGGGGCCGACCTCGTAATGCCGGCCGCTGATGCACGGCCCGACGGCCGCCACCGCCGACGACACCTCGAAATGCGCCGTCGTCGCCGGAATCACACCCGCCAACAGACCACGCCAACCCGCGTGGATCGCCGCAACCTTGGACCCATCGTCCGATGCCAGCAGGATCGGCACGCAATCGGCGGTCCGCACGGCAACCACTTCGTCAGGGTCGTCTGTGACATGGGCATCTGCTTCCGACACCCGGTCGCCCGGGGTGGAGACCCCGCAGCCGTGGACCTGTCGGGTCATCACGACGCGCCTCGGGTGTGTTGGCAAGGATGTCGCAAAGTGCGTTTGGAGCGGGCCGAGGTCGTCAGCGGACCGGATGCTCCACCCCGCCGAGGTGGTCGTGAACGCATGAGGCACACCGATGCGTTGAAGTCGGGGGCTGAGGAGGATGGTGTGCCCGGTTGGCAGTGTGTGTCTTAAGAGCATGATCTGCAGAAAGATGGGTGGGATGGTGGATCCGCATTATGCATACCACTGGTCTTTGGCCGGTGGTATTGAGGCCGGTGGTATTGAATGAGCGACGCAGACAATCGTGGGCGAGTGCGGCGGAGGAGCCGTGGCAGTGATCTATCAGGACTGGAAGCAACACGCCAGACCGATGAAGCGACTGAACAACATAGCGCACGAAAAAACCCGCCTGTGAGGGCGGGTCTTTGATCATGCGTCTTTGGCATGTGAACAGTTGGGTTTGCCTTTGCCGCCGGTTGCCCGACGGCTCTCTGCGTGAGCAGACGAGGAAGTGTTGACGGTCGTGGCGGGATCTCTCCCGGGGTGTTGCAATAAATGCGAACCCCGTACCACGTCTACGTATATCCCGTAGAAAGGAGGTGATCCAGCCGCAGGTTCCCCTACGGCTACCTTGTTACGACTTCGTCCCAGTCACCGAGCTTGCCGTAGGCACCCCTGAATCGAGGCGACTTCGGGCACTCCCGGCTCCCATGACGTGACGGGCGGTGTGTACAAGGCTCAGGAACATATTCACCGAGGCGTAGCTGATCCTCGATTACTAGCGATTCCGGCTTCATGTGGTCGAGTTGCAGACCACAATCTGAACTGGGCCAACTTTTTTGCGATTTGCTCCACCTTGCGGCATCGCTTCGCTCTGTAGTTGGCATTGTAGCACGTGTGCAGCCCAGGGCATAAAGGCCATGAGGACTTGACGTC
>DAIOEG010000207.1:0-5267 GCA_036746415.1 Phycisphaera sp.
AGCGGTCGATCTGGACCGAGTACCGCGCCGAGCTGGACCTCGCGGCCGACCGCGCGTTCACGGGGCTTGCCACGCCCGAGTCGGCGTTGTCGGCCGTGCGCACGCGCATGCAGCGCAAGCTCGACCGCGAGCTGCAGCGCTGGGAAATCACCGGCTCGCAGCGCCAACACGCATGGGAGCAGACGCCGTGAGCGCACGCGCACGACGCAGGCAGTGGTCGCTGGGACTGGCGTTTGTCAGCCCCTGGCTCGTGGGCTTTGCGGTCTTCGGGCTGTATCCGCTGGTCATGGCGGTCTACTACTCGTTCACCAACTACGACGTTCTGCGCAGCCCCGTGTGGGTCGGCGGGCTGAACTACCGCGACATGCTCGGCGACGAGGTGTTCTGGCAGAGTCTGCGCAACACGCTGCTCTACGCAAGCGCCGCGGTGCCGTTGTCACTGACGCTGTCGCTTCTGGTGGCGGTGCTGCTGAATCGTCCGGTGTTCGGGCGCGGGCTGCTGCGCACGTGTGTCTACCTGCCCACGATCATGCCACTGGTCGCGCTCAGCATGGTCTGGCTTTGGCTGTTCAACGGCGACATCGGCCTCGTGAATCATGTGATGCGGTCGCTGGGCATCGAAGGCCCGCAGTGGATCGGCGACCCCGCGTGGTCCAAGCCCGTGCTCGTGCTCGCGTCGGTCTGGCAGATCGGCGGGTCGATGGTGCTGTTCCTCGCGGGGCTACAAGAAGTGCCGCGCAGCTTGTACGAGGCCGCCGAGATCGACGGCGCAGGACGCCTCCGCCAGTTCTTCCGCACCATCCCAAGCGAGTTGTCCGAAGCCGCACGCATTGACGGCTGCAGCGAGCTGCGCATCTTCTTACAGATCATCCTCCCACTCGCTCGCCCCGCGCTCGTCGTCGTCGCGCTCTTTCAACTGCTCACGACGTGGAACGACTTCCTGGGCCCGCTCATCGACCTCACCGATCAGTCCGACTTCACCCTCGCGCTGGGCCTGCAGTTCTTCCAGAGCCAGCACGGCGGGACGCCCTGGCACCTGCTCATGGCCGCGAGCACCCTCATCGTCACGCCCGTCATCCTCCTGTTCTTCCTCGCCCAGCGCGCATTCGTCGAAGGCGTCTCCACGACCGGCCTCAAGGGGTGACCAGCGTGTGCCATGACACTCACTGCACGGGCGTCATCGTGATCGCGTCGAGCAGCGCGCTGCCGGCGCCTTCGATGTAGAGCTGCACGTCGGCGTGCATCACACCAGCGGGCACATCGATCTGCTTTTCGAACTGCTGCCAGGGAGATTGGTTTTGCGCGAAGAAGACCTGCACCTCACTGAGCACCTTCCAGTCGTGGCTCCAGAACTTGATGCCCACGCTCGCCTTGACCGAGCCCTGCGTCATGAGGTGGCCGGCGAGGATGGCTTTGCCTTGTGACGGGCGGACCTCTTGCAGCACGACGGCCTTGGTGGCCGGGTCGTCGCTGGCCACGCGCATCGCTGAGGGCGCATCGATGTACGACTCGGTGTCCACCGACAGCGCGACGGCCCCCGAGCCGACCCAGTTGATGCGCCAGCCCACGGGCTCCGGCGAGCCGTGCGTGAACCGGCCGTTGCGCAGCAGGTTGCCCGGCTCGTCGCCCAGGTCGAGCGGGCTTGTCTGCGCCTGGCCCCAGGAGCGCGGCTCCGCCCAGTCGCCCGGGTGCGGCGCGGAGACCTTCCACATGCCGTAGCAACCGGTGCTGAACCACGCGTCGCGGGTCGCCGGGTCCACGCGGACCCAGATGGCCTCACGCCCACCGTCTTTCACCGAGCCGTCGAGCGGGGTGTTTACGTTGAGCACGGCCCAAGTCTGGCCCCCGTCGGTGGAGCGCAGCGCCGAGGCCGACGTGCGGTAGACGTTCATCCGCTGCGCGGCGTAGACCACTTGCGGGTCGGCTGGATCGATGGCCACGCTGGAGATGTAGCGATTGTCTCGGTCGTCTCTAGGCGTGGCAACGGTGATGATCTGGTTGGCTTGGAGGCGCGAGAGCGCCCCTCCGTGGGCGACCCACAGCGCATCGCGCGCCGGGTCATACGCCAGGTCTTCGACGGCTCCTTCGACCTGCGCGACCTGCTTCCAGGTGACCCCTTGATCATCGCTGCGAACAACGATGCCCATGCCCTGCTCGCTTACATCGGCGCCAAAGAGCGCGTAGGGCGCCTCGGTCATCGAAGTGAGGACGCCCATACAGCCGGCCATCCTGGCCCAGGTCTCGCCTGCATCGGGCGAGCGGAAGCCGGCGACGAAGACAACCTCGGGGTTGGCGGGGTGTCCCATCGAGGTGTCGATGCCTCGGCGGGATCGGTCGCTGCCGTCTTTGAACCACGCGACCTGAGGGACTTCATGCCAGGTCTGGCCGCCATCGGTGGATGTGCGGAGGATGCGCGGGCTGCCCCAGCCCTGCGCGTTGCCTGTGAAGAGTCGTCGGGGCGAAAGGGCGTACCCGCCGTAGGTGAAGCCGCCCCACCGGTTGCCCGAGGGGTTGGTGTAGGTCCACGTCCGAGCGTTGTCCTGTGTCACGGCCCCGTTGTAGTCCTGCGAGGAGCACAGCATGAGGCCCGCGTGGTGGGGGTTGAAGTGAAACGCCCCGCCGACAAGCACGCTGTTGCCGCCATCGCCGGACCACCCAAAGGTGCGGCCGGCATCGCCGCTGTGTGTCAGCCAGTCGCCACCGAAGCTCCACGCCCGCTGCGGGTCGGTGGGGTGCCAACGGATGATGTACTCCCGGTTGTTGTGCGGGAGGAAGGCAAGCGTGTTGTCGAAGTGACCGGCCTGCCAGGTCTGGCCGCCGTCGTGCGAGACGTGGATGCGCTGTCGGTAGTGGTCGGCCTTGCTGCGCATCGCGATGTGCATCGGCTGCGCCGCGCTCACGCTGATCTGTTCATACGACACGCCGGTCCGCGCCACGCCGGGAAACCCCTCGGTGTCGTCACGCGAGTTGCCAGACGCTTCGAGACCTTCCACGGACAACCGTTCCCACGTCGCGCCACGGTCCGACGAGTGCTCGGCGTGGGTCGCGGCGCTCAGCCAGACCGCGTCCGGATCGGCAGGCGAAACGGCTACGCCCGTCATTGGCTCCTCACGCAGACGCTCGAACGTCGCCCCCGCATCCTTGCTGCGATGCAGTCCTTTGGGACCAGCCAGATACAACACCCCGCGCTGCGTGGGGTGCACCGCGACGTGCGAGCCGCCCAGCCCCTCGCCTGCCGGGAGCTTGTGCCAGGTCTGCCCGCCGTCGCTGGACTTGTAGATCGCCGGGTCGATGTCCGGCTCGCCGCTGTTGCTGTACTCGGTAGCCACGCGGGACCAGTACACATCGGTGCAGTAGCCCACGGCCGGGTCGAAGCTGGACGGGTCAAACGCGAGCTGTTCGCGGTAGTCGCGGTAGCCGACGATGCGCGCGGGAAAGACTTGTTTCCACGAGCCGGCCTGATCGGTGGAGAGAGACAGGCCGTGCGCTTCGTGAGCCAGCGAGTTGGCACCGACCACCAAGACCCGCGCGGCGTTGCGCGGGTCGATGGCGACGCCGCAAGCCCCGCGTGGCGTGAAGCCCACGTTGCACGGCTCCCAGGTCTTGCCACCGTCGAGACTGCGGAATAAGCCGCCGACGTCCGTGCCGTACACGAGGAAGCGGCCGTCGACACGGTCCACGTCGAGGGCTTGCAGGACCTGTGCGCCCTCGCCACCGATCTGTACGCCACTTGCCATGATCTCGGGGCTGACCCACGGGAGCGGGGTCCATTCCTGCGCGATCGACGGACACGCCGAGCACAACAGACAGCCAACGAGCAAACTCATTCGTGTGTTCACGGGTTCGGGCTTTCGTCAAAGGGCGGGCTGGTCACACGCACAACGGCTCTTGGCCAGCGTCTTTCAGCGCTCGACCATGATGTTCTTTTGAAGC
Source organism: Phycisphaera sp. (assembly GCA_036746415.1). Taxonomy (GTDB): domain Bacteria; phylum Planctomycetota; class Phycisphaerae; order Phycisphaerales; family Phycisphaeraceae; genus DAIOEG01. Next base: position 3,934 of record DAIOEG010000207.1, read on the forward strand.
ACTTGCTGGCCGGAGCTGCTGTCGACGCTGAACGTCGCGGCGTGGCCGTCGGCCAGGACGGCGTTGCCTGTGCGGTCGCTGGAGTGGCGGAAGCGGATCTGCCCCCGGCTGTCGCTGCCCCAGTTGGTGGAGGAGACATTGTGGATCGCGGGGTCGTAGGCGATGGGGCTTTCGTTGTTGGCGGTGTCGGTTGCGTCGTAGACGAAGCCCTGCCAGAACATCCGGCTGCTGTGCAGGTCGTAGGCGTCTTCATCCGTCCCGCCCCGCCCGTAGGGCCAGGCCCCGTCGAACAGCATCTCGACACCTTCGAAGACCGCGAAGACTTCAGACGCACGGCGGAGCTTGTCGTACTTGTAAAGGGCGTAGTTGTCGTTGGGATCAGGGGTGCCGGGGTCGGTGCGTCTGGTCGAAGCGAACAAGCGCGGCTGGACCTGGTAATGCGTGTCGCCGGCCAGCTCGGGATTGGTTGGGCAGTGGTACATCGACTTGCCGTTGGATGCGTTGACTCTGCCGGTGTTGACGACCGAGTCGATCGCGTCGAACCACACGTCGTAGCCGTCGGCGGGCGTGCCGCGTGCGGCGGGGACGTACTGCTTGTTCTCGGCCATGTAGACGTGCATGCCGACGCCGATCTGCTTGAGGTTGCTCAGGCAGGCGACCGACCGCGACGCCTCGCGCGCAGCGCCCAAAGCCGGCAGCAAAAGCCCGATGAGCAGGGCGATGATGGAGATGACGACAAGCAACTCGATAAGTGTGAACGCGTTGGATTTGGAAGGCATCAGAGTGACTCCTGAAAGGGTCGGGGTAAGAAATGGGCCAACCACGAAAGCCGACACGCCCTGTGGGGGCATGCCGGCAGGTTTTGTGTAGATCGATTACGACCGCTTGCGTGCCAGCAGGGCCAGGCCACCGATGGAGAGCAGCGCGATGCTGCCGGGCTCTGGGACGACATTGATGGACAGGTCGTCGTAGCTGGCGGTGAAGGCGCCGCCGCCGAAGGCGCGGTGGATGATGCCGAAGTCGCTGCCGGTCTGGTTGGGGGTGGCGACGGTGGCGTTCAGGTTGGCCGCAACCAGGCTGGTATTGTTGTTGAACACAACGCCGTTGAGATCCAGACCACCCAGGCCATTGAACGTGCCGGTGAGGGTCAGCGTGACGTCCATGACGTCAAAGTCAGTCGTGGTGAGGTCTAGGCCATTGATTTGAGCGATCTTGGTGCTGCCGTTGATGATGATGGCTTGGTGGTTGCTGTCGGAGAAGCCCGAGCCGATGATGAGTTGGTACCCACCGTTGCTGTCGCCGAAGTCGCGTGGGTTGCCCGAGGAGAACGCGAA
>DAIOEG010000208.1:0-5238 GCA_036746415.1 Phycisphaera sp.
AAGATCATGCTGGGCGAGTCCCCTTCGCAAAAACGCAAGGCGAGCTGACGCGGGGTTATCCGGGGTTATCATGGAGATTGCACGTTTCTCCCTGGCCCTGCCGATACGCTGCGAAGCCATGAACCCACTCGATCAGGACAACCCGGCTGTGTCGTTGGACCGTCGCTCCGCGCTGCGCCTCCTGGGCCTCTCGGGGCTGGGGGCGTTGCTGGGCGGGTGCGTCGTCGATGCCCCGCGGTCCAGCGGGGTGCACGACCCCGCGCCGATCTACCCGCCCCGCGCCGCGGCGCCCCAGCCCGTGCCGATGCGCACGATCGCTTACGCCCCGCCGCAGCGCATCGCCGTCCCGCCACCCGTGCAGGCCCCCGCGCCTGCGCCCGTTCCCCGCACCACCGGCATCGTCCCGCGCTCCGCGTGGACGCGCTCGGCCCCCGGTCGCAATCTCAACGCGATGAACGGCATCACCCGCGTCACCGTCCACCACATGGGGGCCGACCCCGTCTGGGCCACCGACACCACCGCCAGCTACGAAGCGTTGAGCAGCATCCTTGCCGGCCACCGCCAGCGCGGCTGGGCTGACATCGGCTACCACTACATCATCGACCGCGCCGGCCGGGTCATCGAAGGCCGATCCACCCGCTACCAAGGCGCCCACGTCTCCGAGACCAACGAGCACAACCTGGGCATCATGATCCTGGGCAACTTCGACAAGCAGTCGCCCAACCAGGCACAGATCAACTCCGCCCACGCCTTCATCCGACAGATGCTCGTCCAGCACCGCGTCCCCACCAGCCGGCTCTACACGCACCGCGAACTCAAGCCCACCGCCTGCCCCGGCCGGACGCTTCAGGCGCACATGATCGCCGCTCGCAACCAGCGCGCGTTTGGTTGAAGCATCGCGTCACGTCAGATCGGGGGACCACACGGCGCGATCGCAGGTTGCTGCGGGGACGGGCAAGTGAACTGGCCCGCTACACATTGCGCGCGTGGTGATGATGCGATCACTGCGATGCGAGGAACGTCTCGCACCACTGGCCGATCTCGTCGCGCACTCGGCGAAACTTCGGAAGCATTTGCGCCTCGCTGAGCGTGCCGGTCTTGTCGTCGGGGTCGTCGAACGCGTGGTGCAGCGTCCGCTTCGCGTGGTGAAACACGGGGCACGCTTCCTTCGCGTGGTCGCACACCGTGATGACGGCATCGAACGCTTCATCGGCGTACTGATCGACGTGGTCAGAGGTGTACTCCGACAGGTCGATGCCGACCTCGGCCATCACTTGGATCGAGAGCGGATGGACGCCCGAGGGCTTCGTGCCGGCGCTGCGCACCACAGCGCCTGGCCCCGCGAGGTGCTGGAGCCAGCCGTGCGCCATCTGCGATCGGCAGCGGTTGGCGGTGCAGAGGACCAGGTAACGTTTCACTTTGTTTTCAAGCGGATTCATGTCGGCCTCGGTGCTGCGTGCGGTGCGTGAGAAGGTACGCGGGCACGGCCAGCGCTGCGCCGATCGTCGGCGCCAGCAGATACATCCAAAGCCCCTGCACCTGACCGCTGACAAGCGCCGGGCCCAGCGACCGCGCGGGGTTCATCGATGCGCCGCAGACGGGGCCCGCGAACATCGCTTCAAGCCCGACCGTCCCGCCGATGGCGATGGCGGCGGTGATGCCCTTCTCTTTAGCGCCGATCGACACGGCCAGGATCACGAGCATGAGCACGAAGGTCAGCACGACCTCAAACCCGCCGGCCTGCCAGAGGTTCGCGCCCGAGCCGGGCAGCGTCGTGCCATACGTCGCGTGCCCCGGCAGGAGCAGCCGAAGCAGCGCGACGCTCAGCACCGCCGACACGCCTTGCGTGAGTGCATACACAGGCACTTCGCGCCAAGGGAATCGGCCGCTGATCGCAAAGGCAACGGTGACGGCCGGGTTGTAATGCGCGCCGCTGACGTCGCCGAAGGTGTAGATGAGCGCCATCACCACCAGGCCAAACGTGATCGCGATGCCCGGGTGCGTGACGGCCCCGCCGCTCATGTCGTTGATGACGATCGCGCCGCAGCCGGCAAAGACGAGGATCGCGGTGCCCAAAAGCTCAGCGAAGAGTCGTCGGGAGAGGGGTTCTTGCATGCGGGTTCCGGGAGTGATGGCGTCGAAGCGGTCTTGAAACTCACCTCCCAGCGGGAAGGGAGTTGTGCAGCATTTTCTTAACACCGAAGTGGTCCTGTGTATTCCTGCCTGTTCAATGTGAATGGCGTCGATGTTTGTTCCATCACGTCTGCGCGTGCTGCACATAACTCACGGGCAGGTCGGGCAGCGCGGCGAGGAAGCGTTTGCCGTAGGGCTTGGTGGCGAGTCGGCTGTCGAGGACGACGACGCTGCCTTGGTCGGTCTTGCTGCGGATCAGCCGGCCGAAGCCCTGCTTGAACTTGAGCACCGCCTCGGGCAGCGAATAGTCGGCAAAGGCGTTCCCGCCGCGCAGCGTGATCCGCTCGCTGCGGGCCTCGATGATCGGCCGGTCGGGCACGACAAAGGGCAACCGCGTGATGACCACGAGCCGCAAGTTCTCGCCACGCACATCGACGCCTTGCCAGAAGCTATCAGCCCCGAGCAGGACGCTTCGGCGGTCGTGGCGGAAGCGCGCGAGCAGGGCGCGGCGCTGCTCGCCCTCGCCGTGCACGAGCATCGGCATGCCACGCTGCGCCAAGCGCGGGCGCAGCCACTCGGCGGTCTTCTTCAGCAGCTGGTAACTCGTGAACAGGACAAACGCGCCGCCGTCGCTGTCGCACAGGTGCTTGAGCAGCGCGGGCGTCATCGCGTCGAAGTACGCCGGGTCGCCCGGGTCGGGCAGCGATGCCTCGATGAGCAGCTGCGCCTGCTTGTCGTAATTGAACGGCGAGCCGAGCAGCAGCGTTGTTGCATCATCAAGGCCGAGGCGTTGGGTGATGTGTTGGAAGGGTTTGTCGCTTTTCGCTTTGTTTTCAAGGGTTTTAGAGGCGGTCGCCAGCGTCGCGCTGGTCATGATGATGGGCATCGGGCCGCCGCGCGCTGCGGTGCGGTTGAAGAGCGCATCGCGCAGCAGCCCGCCGACCTCAACGGGGCTCGCGGAGAGTTCGACGCGCTCGTACCGGCCCTTCTCGGTAATGTCGAGCCAATACACCGCATCGTCGAGCGACTGGTCGAGCAGCGTGGCGGCGGTGGCGGCGACGCCGCGCGCGCGGTCGGAGAAGCTGCCGACCTCCATGCGGTTCTCTTCATCGTCGATGCCCTGCTTCACACGCGCGAGCAACAGCGACAGCTCGTTGAGCGGGTCGGAGAGCGAGTTCTCGATGATGGCTGGGCGGTTGATCCTTCCGTTGCTCCGGCCCTGCTCGCGCTGCCAGTGCACGAGGTCGTCGAAGAAGCGGTCGCTCGCGGCGCGAACGACTTCGACCTGCTCGACGACGCGGTTGAGCAGCGTCGCATCGATCTTGTGCATGAGCGACACGAGCAGCCCGCGACGCTTGCGCGGCTGGTGCAGTCTCGAGAGCAGGTAGTACAGCTGGTAGCGCGACAGCGACAAACCAAAGTGGTCGGCCGCGACGTCTTCAATCGTGTGCGCCTCATCGAGGATCACCGCGTCATACGGCGGGAGGACGGCAAAGTCCCCGCCGGTCTCGCGGCGGATCGCCAGGTCGCTGAAGAACAGCGCGTGGTTGACGACGAGCAGGTCCGCGTTGGCCATGCGCCGCCGCGCAGACTGGTAGTGGCACTCTTTGTAACGCGGGCAGCGCTTGCCCAGGCAGTCTTCGGAGTCGCTGCGGACGTCGGACCACACGGCCGGCGCATCGAGCACGGGCAGCGTGGCGAGCGAGCCGTCGTCGGTGTCTTTCATCCACTCGAGCACGGTGGCGATGGACTGGAGTTCCTTCGAGTCGTCGTAGAGGTTGGCGGAGCGGTCCCAAGCGCGCTGGGCACGGCGGAGCGAGACGTAGTTGCCCCGGCCCTTGGCGAGCACGGCGGTGAACTCCGCGGGGACCACCGCGCGCAAGAGCGGCAGGTCTTTTTCAATGATCTGTTCCTGCAGCGCGATCGTGTGCGTGGAGACGATGACGCGGCGCTTCTTGTCGGGCCGCTGGTCGTCGAGCAGCCACGCGAGCGCAGGCAAGAGGTACGCGAATGATTTTCCCACGCCCGTGCCGGCTTCGACCATGAGGTGCTTGCGACGGTTCAGCGCATCGGCGACGGCCTCGACCATCGCGACCTGCGGTCGTCGGGGCTCGTAGTCCCCGCCAAGCCGGCGGGCGATGGGGCCGTCGGACGCGAGCATGTCGGCGGGGTCGAAGAGCACGGGAGCATGGTAGAGCACCGTGGCCGGGGAGAAGTGGCTGGAAGCCCACGCTGCGCAGCTGCGTGGGGTCGCTGCTGAACACGACGGACGTCTTGCGGCACGGACCCCACGCAGCTGCGCAGCGTGGGCTTGGGTTTGTTGTGACGTGTTTTGTGCGCGCGGATCGGTCGCCGTTGCACGCTGGATGCACGGCCCGCAGATTTTTATTTTTGTGGGATTGCTTGTGTTTTTGGAGCATGGACGACGTGCTTGTGCGCACAACGCGGGCTTTTGGGCCTATCAGTGGAGGTCCCCATGAGCGGCACAGCTTGCACAGATGAGCAGACGGAACTATCGCAGTGGGCGGACCAGTGCGCGCTCTTGGTAGCGGTGTGGCGGGTGCGTGTGGTGAACCTGCTCGGCCGACTGGCGCTGGACCCGGCAACGCCCGCGGAGACGGCGCGCAAGGCGGCGACGACGCTGCTGGAGTGGGATGAGACGAAGAAGCCGACGTTCAATGAACGCCGGCTTGCGGGGGTGTTGAGTGGGTTGTTTGCGGAGCCAGACGCTTCAGCCCACGGCGGGCTTCAGCGTCGGCGTGAGGAGTGTGGTGGGTGTGGTGATGGGGGCGGGGGCGGGGTCGTAGCGCTCGGTGCGCAGGGCCCAGGGGAGCATGATTTGGTAGCCCACGACCAGGACGACGATGCAGATGGCCGAGGTGAGTCCGCCGACGCGGAGCATGGAGAGCGCGGGGATCTTCCCGGTGCCGTAGGCAATGGCGTTGGGCGGGGTCGAGATGGGCATGGCCATGGCGAAGCTGGAGGCGAGCGCGACGAGGACCGCGAGCGTGACCGCTTCGCTGCCGCTGCTTGCCAGCGCCAGCGCGAGGGGCACGAGCACGGTGGTCGCGGCGGTGTGGCTCATGAACGTGCCCAGGCCCACCG
>DAIOEG010000209.1:0-5215 GCA_036746415.1 Phycisphaera sp.
GAAGGCCTGCAGCGAGGACCCCGATCAGGTGGCTCGCGTGCTGGAGCGTGACCCGGGGTTGTCGGCTCGTGTGCTTGGGGTGTGCAACTCGGCGGGCGGTGGTGCGGTGCACGGGATCAAGTCGGTCTCGCGTGCGGTGCTTCATTTGGGCGCTTCGCGGACACGTTCACTTGGGCTTGCGTTTGGGATGCAGATGATGGCGGAGGGTCTGAAGCTGCCGCCCGAGCTGTTGCAGCAGTTTTGGAGCACGTGCATCCACAAGGCCGAGGCGTCGTTGACGTCGGCCGAGGCGATGCAGGTGCGTTCCAAGAGCGAGGCTTACACGTTCGGGCTGTTGCAGGACATCGGGATCGCGTCGCTGATGGCCATCGACCCGCTTTTTTACAGCGAGCAGTTGCCGCAGCGTTCGATCAGCAAGACGTGGCTGCGAGCGGAGCAGGAGCGGTTCGGCCTGGACCACGCCGAGGCCGGCGCGGTCCTGTTGGAGGGCTGGGGCGTGAGCGAGGCGATGTGCGAGCAGGTGCGTTGTCATCACGCGTTCCCGTCGCAGGACGACCTGGTCCGGCTCGATGCGCAGTCCACCCAGCAGTTCCAGGCGGACGCGACGTATGAACGGATGCCCGGCTTGTTCGCGGGGCTGTTGCCGCACGATGCGCGTGAGATGATCGCGCCCGCCGAGCTCGACCAGCTCATCGCGCTGCACAGCCGGTTCCTCTCGCAGACGTTCCCGACGCCTGACAGCTACCTGCAACACGTCCGACACGCCGCCAAGCAGCGCCTCAACACGCCCTCGGACCTGTACGCCGCCGAGCAGTCGGCGATGCCGGTGCAGGCCTACTTCGACGCCATCGCGTCCAACACGATCCAACTGATCCACCAGCTCTGGGAGCTTCAGGACGCGACGGCCCGCAGCATGTCGGCGTTGTCGGAGATGCGGTTGGAGGCGTGCTCCGACCCGCTCACCAAGGTGCTCAATCGCCGAGGGTTCTTCCAGCTCGTGTCGCAGCGCATCCAGCGCGCCGGCGAGCACGGCTCGTGCTGCTGCGCGCTGCTGGACTTGAACAAGTTCAAGCCCATCAACGACACGCACGGCCACGACGCGGGCGACCTCATGCTCCGCGGCGTCGCAAAGCTCCTGCGGATGGCCAACGGGAAGAACGATCTCATCGGCCGGCTGGGCGGCGACGAGTTTGCGCTGTTCTTCGCGCAGCTCGATGAAAACGAAGCACGCCACAAGGCCGACGAACTGGCCAAGGCATTGGAAGGCAAGCGCATCCGCATCAACGCCGAGCTGACGCTGCCGGTCTCGTGTTCGCTGGGCGTGATCTACTGCCCCAAGGTGCGTGGCCCCGAGTCGTTCGACGCGCTGCTGAACATGGCCGACCAGCTCATGTACGAACGCAAACGCTCCGGCGAACCGGGCCACCTCTTCCGAGCGCTGCCGCCCCTTTCGGTCTGACAATTCAGATCACCTTTTGAAGTTCACGCTGCGCAGCCGCGTGGGGCCTGGCAAGTGTTCACGCAACAATTGAATGAGTCTTACAGGTCGTAGCGCGTGCCCGGAGCCGCCATGCGCGCGATCCAGCTGAAGCGCTGCCGCATCTCTTCGGGGATCTCGCCGAACGACAGGCCGTAGTCGTAAGTGCGCCAACCGACCTTCACGATCCGCTTGACCTCGACAGGGACGGCAAACCGGGACTCGGCGACGTTGAGCTCGACGACGAACTTGTCGCCCTCGACCACCGGCGCAGGCCCGCGCCGCCGGACACGCATCCCGCCAGAAGAGATGTCCATGACCGTGCCCAGCGAGCACACCGCGTCGGCTGCGATGACACGGCCGGTCGACCGCTGGTTGCTGGTCTTCTCACCGTTACGGCGACTCAGGATCGAAAGATTCCATGCTTGCATCGCGTCTCCTCGAACTTCGCAAGCCGGGCACATCGGCCCTTCAGGCCTGTTGAACCAGCCCGCCAACTGCCCCAGGAACACACCAACACTTTTGGTATCGGCTGAAAACCGGTCAAGGATCGATGCTTGAACGCCAAATCCCACCATTTGAGGAGATCCACCCGCCTCTCTGTGACGCCCAAAGACAAGAAAAACTCAGTATCCGCCGTGTTATCGGCCGTGCCAATGCCAGTCCGTGGCATACAGCACCACCGCGACGACCATGAGCGCCGCCGCCAACCCCCGCCGGACCCACACCGCCGCGCCGTGCGCCGGCTCTAGGTGCGCGTGCCCGTTGTTCGACAGCCACCAGCCCAGCACGATTGACCACAGCGCCCGGCTGCTCTGCAAGATCGCCCCCAGCACCACGCCCACCATCGCAAAACACGGGTACAGCGTGACCATCGCGATCGCCCAGCCACCGGCGTACACTCCCGACGCCCGCCAAACCTGCCAACGCCGGCTGCCGAACCACGGCAGCATCGCAGCCGCCACCACCCCCGACATCAGATACACCACCCCCGCCGTCAGATACGAGGCCCACAACTTCCCGCCCACGAGCGTCCCGCCGCCATCGCCCGACAACCCCCAGCCGCGGCTGGGCCACCACCACACCGCGTCGGCCTCCCGCAGCACCGGCTCCACCGCCCGGATCGTCGCCAGGATCAACAGGTCACAGCTCGCGTAACTCACCACCGCGCCCATGACCCACACCGTCGATCGCCACGCAAGCTGGCCACCCGCCCCGTGCAGCAAAAACCCCGCCGACACCGCTAGCACCACCGCCGCCCACCGCCCGGCCGACAACCACTCGCCCCCCAGCCACGCCGACAGCACCGCCAGCACCGCGATCTTCACGCCCAAGAGCGGAGCGACCCGCGACGCCTCTGTTTTCCGTAATGCCGTCAGCAAAAACGCTTGGGCCGCCGCAAACATCACTGTTGCCGCCAACGCCTTCAAGAGCCAGTCCCCGTGCAACGCCCAGAGCGACGCTCCGCCCGCCCCTGCCCCTGCTCCCGCAGCAGCAACGCTGTCCGCAAGCCCCCTGGGCCAAAGCAGCAGCGTCCCCACCAGCCCCGCGACCCCGAGCATCGTGTGCGCCAGCGCGATCAGCGTTAGCGTCCCGCCCCGGCCACCCACCGTGAACCACCGGCTACCGACGTACGCGATCGTGTTGCCCCACGCCGTGAGTAGGCCGAACGAAATGCCCAACGCCAACATCGCCGACATTTGCAGAGCGTAGCGAAACCCGCACGCATCAGCGGTTGGCCTGATGCACCAGCGTTAAACAAATCTCTCCAAGAAAACCCCTAGATCACTGGAAATACCCGCGCTTGGGAATAACATTCAACTAATTGCGGTTGAACTGATGTGTCTTGCAACCCTCTGGCGAAAGGAATCGCCCATGTCCACTCCGTTTTTGACTCTCGACGACCTTTTTGAATTGACAGACCACACGGATCACGGAGATCACAACTCGGTGTATGACTCGGTGGCGGATGTGCGTTGGTGGAAGATCAGCGACGCGAAGCACCGTATCGAAACAGGCCACCACGACGACCAGCGAGCGTTGGATGCCGCCACGGACCGTCTACTGGAAGTTCTCGCTCGCCACGGTCAGTGATAGGAGTTGCCCAGTCGCCGACGCACATGATGCGAGGGTCCGCTGGGGTGGTGCCGCTGCGTTGCCGACGTGTTGACTAGCGAGGTGACTCGACAGGGTGCTTCAACGTCGGCGTTTGAGGAGGGGGACAACGGCGAGTGCGAGGGCGGTGAGGGCGGGTTCAGGCAGGGGGGTGGGGGTTGGGAACGGGGTGCCGACGGCAGATTCGATCTGGGTGACGAGGGCGTTGGCGTTGATGGCGGTGAGGAACTGGCCAAAGTGCGCATCGGGTTGGCCGGGGCCGGCAAACTCGACGGAGTTGGACAGGCCGAGGACCCACCAGCGGTCATCTTGGAAGAGCGACCAGGCCCCGCCCGAGTCGCCGGGTGCGACGGAGGCCTCGTACCGGGTGCTGGTCGATGTGTTGGCTTGGTCGAAGAACGCGACGAGTGTGGGCGAGGTGAACCCGGAGGGGTCGGAGGCGGTGATGGACTGTTCGACGATGTTGTCGCCGAAGCTGAGCGGGTTGCTGTTGCTGGCGGTGCCTGCCCAGTTGTACCCGCCGGGGTTGGAGCCGGCGGGGCTGATGAACGCGCCGGCGGTCTGGCCGTACCCGCCGATGACGACGCGCTGGTTGATCGGCACGGGGCCTTTCCAGACGGGCATGTAGCTGCCCGTGGCGAGGTTGGCGGGCGAGTTGTCGAGCTTGCTGATCTGGACGACGCGCAGGTCGGCGTTGCCCAGAACGGTCTGCGACACGGACTTGTAAGTGACGCCGTTGAGGACGATGTTGCGGAGCGTAGGATTGGCGGACGAGCCGTCCTGGTGACGGGTGGTCAGGACGTGGTTGGGGCCGATGGCCATGGCGGTGGCGTTGGTGCCCCACTTGCCGAAGGCGGCGGCGCTGGGCGTGAGCAGCGAGCCGGGGCCTGCGGGCGTCTGGATGACAGCCGCGCTGGCCGGGGTGGCGAAGCCGGCAAAGAAGACGCATACGGACGCAGCGCCGGCGGTCAAAGCCCAACCGGTGATCTCTCGTTTCCCTCGCGACATGAATGGCAACTCCTGCGGACTAGAGGTATTTAGAGTGTACCTCACAGGCGGGCAAACCCAAGGACGTCGGCTGAAACTGCGGTCTTGGATCGGTTCAGGCCTGCACCACGTCAGCCCGGACGGGCCCAGCGACCCGGCGGAGCACGCCCCGGGTGTCGATGATGAGCTTGGCATGCTCGCCCAGCCACGCCCAGTCGTACGCGCTGTGATGGGTGGCGACCAAAACGGCGTCATAACCGGCGACGTTATCGATCGAGAAATCGATCGACCGCATGGCGGGCAAATCGGGGTAGTGCCGCATCGGGTGGGTCGTGGGGACGTGCGGGTCGTGGTAATCGACGTTGGCACCCAGCGCCCGCAGGCGTTGGATCAGCTCGAAGCTGGGCGACTCTCGGACGTCGTCCACGTCGGGCTTGTATGCCAATCCGAGCACGAGGATGCGCGAACCCTTGACCGGTTTGCCGTGGTCGTTGAGGGCGAGCAGGACGCGGTCGATGACATAGCCGGGCATGGCGTGGTTGACTTGACCGGCGAGTTCGATGAAGCGGGTGACCTGGCCGTGCTCTCGCGCGGCCCAGGTGAGGTAGAACGGGTCGATGGGGATGCAGTGGCCGC
>DAIOEG010000210.1:0-5204 GCA_036746415.1 Phycisphaera sp.
AGCACGGTGCCGACGGGCAGGTCAGCGATGCGTTGTTCGACGGCGTAGATCATGCCGTCGGCCATGAGGTTCCCCAGGTTGGTCTCGCGGGTGCGGACGTTGTTGCGGATGCCGTCGAGCGGCGTGACGGTCGTGGTGGCGAGCGAGGTGGCGAGGCCGCCGATGTACGCGTTCACGGGGTCTTCGATGTTGAGCTTCGCATCCGCGTCGGGGCCACCGATGAGGTCGATGTCGGGCGCGAAGTTACGGAGCGGGAGCGATTCGTTATTGATGACGCTGGCGCTACCGTTGTTGAACTCGAGGGTGAGCTTGCCGAGGTAGCCGTAGTTGCCAGCGGTGGTGACGATGGGCACGCCGTTGCTGCTGAGCGTGGGGTAGGGCTTGAGGGGGTCGGCGACATCACCGGGTAGGAGCGGGTTGCCCGCGTTGGCGAGCAGGTCATCGCCGCCGCCTACGATGGCGATATCGACGCCGGTGAGCTGGGGGATGAGCGCGAGGTCTTCGTTGATGGATTGCAGGTGGCTGACGAAGATGATGTTCTCGATGCCGTTGCTCGTGAGCGTGTTGATCTCGGTCTGGACGGCGTTGAGCACGTCGGTGTTGACGGAGACGTAGCCGGGGCTGGAGATCTGCGGGAGCAGCGGCGTGGTGGCGCCGACGATGCCGATGTTGATGCCGCCGCGGTTGATGACGGTGCTGCCGGCGATGCGGCCGAGCGCTTGCTGGTCGCCCAGGAGCGTGCCGGTTGGGATGTTGACGTTGCTGCTAAGGAAGCGGGTGTTGCCGCCGGTGTTGGCCTCGTTGATGAAGTTGGCGAGGGTGTTGGGGCCGAAGTCGAAGTCGTGATTGCCGAGGATCACGGCGTCATACCCGATGCGCTTGAGGGCCTGCGCGTCGTAGAACGTGCCGTTGACGGTGGAGGCGTTGAAGGCCTGCGAGGCGAGGAAGTTGTCGCCCGAGCTGAGCATGATGGGGTTGGTGCTGTTGGCCTTGGTGTGGTTGACCAGCGAGATGAAGTTGGCGATGCCGCCGATGTCACCGTTGGGAAGCAGCTTGGACTCGCCGTCGTTGTTGTGCAGGAGCGTGATGGTGACCGGCTGCGCAAGCGCAGAAGCCGAGAGACTTGCCACGAGAAGGACCGCAGTGGTGAACGACTGACGCATGTGAGCTCTCCTGGATCGGATGTGGACGATTGCTTCAGAACACCGCAAAAGCTTGACAAGCGGTTGTTAGCGTCCCTTGATGGTCGCGCAAAACCTTTGCGAGTCTGCGTTGGCGTGGCGGGGCCGGGCGGTGGTATGGTGCGGGGATGCTCGACCGCATCGACACCCTGCAACAGCAAGCCCTCGCGTCGCTCGCCGCCGTCACCGACGCCGCGTCGCTCGAGGCCTGGCGCATCGAATACCTGGGCACTAAAGGCGCGCTCAAGGCCCTCATGGGCCAGCTTAAAGACGTGCCAGCCGACCAGAAGAAGGCCTTCGGCCAAAGCGCCAACGCCGCCCGTGCCGCCGTCGAAGAGGCCTTCGCCCAGCGACAGCAGACCCTGGGCAACGCTGCGCCCGCCAAGCCCGCGCCGGCGTACGACCTCACCGAGCCGGGCCTGCCTGCCACCCTCGGGCGGGAGCACGTCATCACCCAGACGATCAACGAGCTTGTCGAGGTCTTCGGCCGGATGGGCTTTGACGTCGCCCAAGGCCCCGAGGTCGAGGACGAGTACCACAACTTCGTCGCGCTCAACATCCCAGAGACGCACCCCGCGCGCGACCCGCTCGACAACTTCTATCTCAGCGACCCCGACTCCAAGTCTCCCACGCTCATGCGCTCGCAGACCAGCACCGTGCAGATCCGCGTCATGGAAACCACGCCGCCGCCGGTGCGCATCATCAGCATCGGCCGGGTCTACCGCCCCGATGAACACGACGCGACGCACTACTCCATGTTCCATCAGGTCGAGGGCCTCTACGTCGACAAGCACGTCACCATGGTCGAACTCAAGACCACCTTGCTTCAGTTCGCCCGCGCCATGTTTGGCCCCGATGCGCAGGTCAAACTCGTCCCCAGCTACTTCCCCTTCACCGAGCCCTCGGCCGAGCTCTACGTCAAGATGGACCTGGGCAAAGGCCCGACGTGGGTCGAGATCGGCGGCTGCGGCATGATCGACCCCGCCGTCTTCGCACACGTCGGTTACGACCCCGAGGTCTGGTCCGGCTACGCCTTCGGCCTGGGCATCGAACGCCTCGCCATGCGAAAGTACAACATCGCCGACATCCGCTGGCTCTTCGAGAACGACGTGCGGTTCCTCAAACAATTTTAAGAGGGTCGGTTTGAACCTCGAAGGCGTAGAGGACGCGGAGAAGGCATTGAACCGCAAATGACGCAGATGACACAGATGGGTTGAGGGATCGGTGATTCATGTGTTGGTGTAACGATGTTGAGTGCTGATCCTGCCAACCTCGATACCACGTGCAATCCATTCACTCCGCCTTGTCATGTGCTCCGCGCCCTCTGAGCCACCGCGGCTCTATTTTTCCGACCTTCACGCTTGATCTACGCTGCATCACATGCCACAGCCACATCACTTCGCTGCCGTCGACCTTGGCGCTTCCAGCGGCCGAGTCATGCGGTGCACACTCGCCGATGAGCGACTCACGCTGCAAGAGGTCCACCGCTTCGACAACCGCGCGGTGCTTGTCCCTGATGACAACGCCGGCCGGTGGTGCTGGGACTCGCTCGCGCTGTGGCACCACGTCAAGCACGGCCTGCGCGAGGCAGGCCGGCTCGGACCACTCCACGCCATCGGCATCGACACCTGGGGCGTTGACTACGCGCTGCTCGACCCGCAAGGCCGACTCGTCGCCCCACCTGTCGCTTACCGAGACCCGCGCACCGAGCACACCTATGCAGCCGTCCAACACACGCTCGGCAGGCGCACCATCTACAAGCGCACCGGCATCCAGTTCATGCCGCTCAACACGCTCTACCAACTCGCCGTCGACGCCGACGACCCCGCGCAGCCGCTGCAACGCGCCGACACGCTGCTCATGACGCCACAGCTCCTGGGCTACTGGCTCACAGGGCAACGCGTCGCCGAGCACACCCTCGCCAGCACGACGCAGTGCTACGACAGCGTCAGCCGGCAGTGGTCCGCCGATTTACTTGAACCGCTCGGTGTTCCGGTGTCGCTCCTGCCCCGCGTCGTCGATGCCGGCACGATCAGCGGCACGCTCCGCGCTTCCATCGCCGAGGAACTCGGCCTGCCCGCGTCGACGCCGCTCGTCGAGGTCGGCTCGCACGACACCGCCTCCGCTGTCGTCGCCGCGCCGCTCCAAGGCCCACGCAGCGCGTACCTCTCCAGCGGCACCTGGTCCCTGCTCGGCCTTGAACTCTTGGAACCGCTCCGCTCCGACGAAGCACTCGAGGCCAACTTCACCAACGAAGCAGGCGTCGCCGGTACCACACGGTTCTTAAAGAACATCGCGGGCCTGTGGCTCATTCAAGAGTGTCGGCGCGTCTGGGCCGAGCACGGCAACGCGATGAGCTTCGCCGACATCGCCGCACAGGCGCAGCAACACACCTGCCCCTGGTCCGCGCTGATCAACCCCGGCGACGATCGCTTCGCCTCCCCCGGCGACATGCCCGCCCGCATCGTCGCCGCCGTCCGCGCCTCGGGCCAGTCGATCGCCGACACCCCCGCCGCGATCGCCCGCTGCGTCTTCGACTCGCTCGCCCTGTGCTACGACCGCACGCTCCGCACCGCGCAACGCCTCACGCAACAACCCATCGACACGCTCCACATCGTCGGCGGCGGCGGCCAGAACGCCCTGCTCAACCAGCTCACCGCCGACGCCACGCAAACCCCCCTGACCGTCGGCCCCACCGAGGGCACCGTCATCGGCAACGCCCTGGTCCAAGCGCTCGCCCTGGGCCTCATCAACGACCTTGCCCACGCCCGCCAGATCGTCGAGCGCTCGTTCCCCCCCCAACACATGACCCCCCAACCGTTCCCGTCCATCACCCAAGCCCGCCAGCACTTTGCCACGTTGCTCTAAACACCCAGACGTCCGCCACGTCGCATAGTTTTCCACTGACCACCTGTCAGCCCCCACCCCCCTGCCTCTGCCAATGCGGCAGCGCACCGTCCGTCCCGCCTACCCATCTGCCTTTGCAACCTGCTTGCAAACACATTTAAAACAAGCGTTTACTGCGTAATCAACATTCCTTACACGAGCGTGATGAATGGCATCGGGCTTGCCATGAGTTTGCGACCTGTGGGTCCATCTGTCCCCACAGGCGGGCCTGACCGGCTCGCGTTTTTGTTTGTCTGACCTTTTTTATTCACCCAACCCACGGAGGTTCTCCCCATGGCCGTCAAAGACCTGGCCTTTGAAGCACAAGCCCGCACCGCTCTTCTGCGAGGCGTTGAAAAACTCGCCGCCGCCGTCAAGAGCACCCTGGGCCCGCGTGGCCGAAACGCCGTGATCGACAAGTCCTGGGGTGGCCCGACCGTCACCAAGGACGGCGTGACCGTGGCCGAGGAAATCGAGCTGCGCGACAAGGTGGAAAACCTCGGCGCTAAGCTGGTCAAGGAAGCCGCCAGCAAGACCAGCGACAAGGCCGGCGACGGCACCACCACCTCCACCGTCCTCGCCGAGGCCCTTTTTAAGGAAGGCCTGCGTCAAGTGACCGCCGGCACCGACGCCAACGCGCTCGTTCGCGGCATGCGAAAGGCCGTCGCCGCCGCCGTCGCCGAGATCGAAAAACAAGCTAAGCCCATCAAAGGCAAGAGCGACATCACCTCCGTCGCCTCCATCTCCGCCAACAACGACCCCGAGATCGGCAAGATCATGGCCGACGCCTTCGACAAGGTCGGCAAAGACGGCGTCATCACCGTCGAAGAAGGCAAGTCCCTCGAAACCTACGTCGACGTCGTCGAAGGTATGCAGTTCGACCGCGGCTACCTCTCCGCCAACTTTGTCACCGACACCGAGAAGATGCAGGTCGTCTTCGACAAGGCCCTGATCCTGATCTACGAAGACAAGATCACCAGCGTCCAGCAACTTGTCCCGCTGCTCGAAAAGGTGCAGGGCACCAAGAAGCCCCTGCTCATCATCGCCGAGGATATCGAAGGCGAAGCCCTCGCGACCCTCGTGATCAACAAGCTGCGCGGCGTGCTCAACGTCTCGGCGGTCAAGGCCCCCGGCTAC
>DAIOEG010000211.1:0-5197 GCA_036746415.1 Phycisphaera sp.
CGACGCTCAGCGTGGACGATGCGAACCTCATCATCCAGGCCATCAAACGCAAGTACCCCCACTGCGAAGCCCCGCCCAAGGAAGACATCTGCTACGCCACCACCAACCGCCAGCACGCCGTGCGCCTGCTCGCGCCCAGTGCCGACCTCACCCTCGTCGTGGGCTCCAAGAACTCGTCCAACAGCGTCCGCCTCACCGAGATCAGCCAGAACACCGGGACACCCGCCCGCCTGCTCGACGATGCGAGCGAGCTGCAGGACGCGTGGTTTGCCGGCGTCGACACCGTGCTCCTGACCGCCGGTGCAAGCGCCCCCGAAGACCTCGTGAGCGGCGTGATCGACGCGCTGAGCGCACGCTATGGTGCAATGGTCGACACGTCGGAGGTGATGCAGGAAGACGTGACCTTTGCCCTGCCCGTCCAGCTGCGTGTCCTCAAACACGAACTCGCCAACGGCTGATCGCTTGCTCAAAGACCCCGCCACCATGACGGGGCGGGTCGAGACGCAGCAGACACCTGTACCCGTCACCGAGGACGGCTTTGCGGTCCAGTCAAACGCTCACAGCGTGGTCCTGGTCGGGGTGCTGATGTTCGGGTCGGCCTGCGGGTGGACCGAGTCACCGACGCGATGTTGCACATCGTCGTGTGAAGGCCCAGCCGATCCAGATGGTGGCGTTGTTCTTCAGAGTGATGACCGAGGGCGATGGGCCGCGTTGCGTTTGTGGCGATGCCGCACCATAATCGCAACTTGGTAGCCGGAGGCGCGTCTCACCTCGATCGGGGCATTGATGTTGAAGTTTCAGGTCTTCGAGAACGGGGAGCCCGCCAAGAGTTGGCCGCTGCGCAACGCTTACCTGTTGAGCGCCGACGGGAACCCTGTGCGTGGCACTGTCGAGTTTGAGGGCGGGCTGATCCTTGCGGACAAGCGTGACGCCGGCAGCGCAGCGCTCATGTTGCTGCACCCCTGCGGCGACCTGGGCGAGCTGATGCTGCAGACCTGCCTGCTGCCCGAGCGGGACGAGCCGTACCTGCTGAATCTCGAGTTGGCTCGCCACCGACTGATGACGCTGTACAGCAAGCTCGAAGACTGGTCCATGTTCGACCTGCCGGCCGAGCACCCCGTTCTCAAGCGGCTGGAAGAATCACGCCAGACCTTCATCGAGGCGCTGTGCCTGCGCAATGACGACGCGGTCAAGTCCGACGCGTTGGCGCGGGAGTGTCTGGAGTCTGCGATCGACGGCACGGAAGAGCTCGCGCTGGCTCACTCGGACCTGCTGCTCAACCGTCGCCGGGAGACCCGCGCGGTGCCCAAGCTGGCGATCGGCTGCGGCATCTCGCCGACGCTGACGGACGACCGTGTCCGGCTGGGGCTCTCAAGTCACTTCGACTTCGTGCTGGTACCCGCGCCTTGGCGGATGCTGTGCCCCACGGAGAACACGTACGACTGGTCGCAGCTGGACGCGTGGGCCGACTGGGCCGGTCGGATGAAGGTGCCGATCGCGTTTGGGCCGTTGTTGTGTTTTGCGCCCGATCAGCTGCCCGACTGGGTCTACATCTGGGAGCACGATTACGACACCATCCGCGATGTGGCATACGAGCACGTCGAGCGCGTGGTGGAGCGTTACCGCGACCGGGTCATGATGTGGAACGTGCTGGCGGGGATCCACGTGAACCAGCACTTCCCCTGCAACTTCGAGCAGATCATGGACCTCACGCGCATGAGCACGATGCTCGTGAAGAAGCTGCACCCCCAGAGCCGCTCGTCGGTCGAGGTGCGTCAGCCCTTCGGAGAGTACTTCGCACAAAACGCGCGTTCGATCCCGCCGCACATCTATGCGGACCTCATCGTGCAGGGCGGCGTACCCTTCGACGCCATCACCATCCGCATGCCCGTGGGCCAGTCCAGGCCCGGTCAATACACCCGCGACCTCATGCAGCTGAGCATGATGCTCGAGCAGTTCGGCGTGTTCGGCAAGCCCTTGCGCCTCATCGTCTCTGCGCCCAGTCAACCCGTGACGTCCATGATGATCGCCGAGCCCGGCAGCGACGAGCCCGTCGACGACCGCAGCGGATTCTGGCGTCGGCCGTGGTCGCCGCACGTGCAGTCGCACTGGCTCGAAGCCATGTACCAGGTCGCGATGAGCAAGCCCTTCGTCGAGGCCGTCCTCTGGGAAGACCTCATCGACCACAGCAACATCCAGCTGCCGCTGGGCGGGCTGGTCGCCGAGGACTTCCAGATCAAGTCAGCGTTCCGTCGGCTGGTCAGCTTCCGCCAGTCGCTCCGCGGCGAGCAGCCCATGGCGGGCGCCAACACGATGACCGCCAACACCACGGCCGCCAGCAACGCCGCCACCAGCGCGGCGGCTTCCACCGTGATCGCCGAGCCAGCGCCGCGCATCCGTGACGACGAGGATTAAGCACCCTTGCCATCGCCAGCACCCGTGAGACCCGACCACGTTTCGCTGCTGCCCGTCGGTGCCGCCGCGGTGCTTGTGCTGCTCGCGGTGACGATCGTTGTACTGATGCGCACTGAGCCGAAGCTCCCGCCCTCACCCACGCCACGCATCGCTTACCGACTGCCCATCAACACCGCCAGCGCAAGTGAACTGTCCGCTCTCCCGGGCGTGGGCCCCAAGCTCGCGCAGACCCTCGTCGAGCACCGTGCCGCGCACGGCCCGTTCACCAACGCCCAATCCCTCCAGGCCGTCAAAGGCATCGGCGCACTCACCGCCCAACGCATCCACGAGTGGGTCCGCTACTGACCGTCCCCGGACGACACGATTCAACCCGGCCACGCTCGGCCGTCCACCTCCAACGCGTCCCGCGTCACCCAGAGCCGAACACCCCCGATCACAAACGCCCGGCGTCCGCCCGCCTCATCGCGCGCAGCCCGCGCCACCGATCCAAGCACCCTGCCCGTGACAGCATCCGCCGATGCGCCCGCGCCGAGCAGCGCCTCACGCAGCACCACGGTCAACACCGCCGGCTGAAGCGACCGAGCCGCCTCGCGCCGCATCGGCAGTGCGTATCGCCGCGCCTCATCGAGCACCAGCGCGTGCACCTCATGCGCATGATCCACAAGCCCCGACACACGCTCCGCAAACGCCGGTGAGAGCTCCCGCAACACCGGCAGCACGTCACGCCGCAGCCGACTCCGCACCCGCGTCACGTCGTCATTGCTCGCATCGTGCCGATGTGCTTGCCCCACAAGCGACAGGAACGCGAGCACGTCCGATCGCGTCGCTGCGAGCATCGGTCGGACCAGCCGCACCTCACTGGTCCGCTCTAACGCTCGACGCCACGCGATGCCCCGCAGCCCCGCCACCGATGTGCCACGCATCAACCGCATCAGCACTGTCTCTGCCTGGTCGTCGCCGTGATGACCCGTTGCGATCAGGCCACACCGCTGCTCCGCTGCGCACGCCAGCAGCGCCGCGTAACGTTCACGCCTCCATCGGCCCTCCGCGTTCTCATCCCCGTAAGCACCCGCTGTTAAATCGAGCCGGGCGTACGGCAGCGACAACGCTCCGCACAACGACGATACGAACTCCGCATCGTCATCCGCGCTCGCGCCGCGCGCGTGGTGATGCACGTGCGCGACCGTGAGCGACAACCGCCAGCGTCGCTTCATCGACAGCACGTGCAGGACACGCAGCAGCGCCGTCGAGTCCGCGCCACCCGAACACGCGACCAGCACCGCGTCGCCCTCGCGCACGCCGCAGCGTTGACGCAGCCCCTGCGCCACCGACCGCACCAGCCCATCATGCTCGGGCCTCTTGGATTCCATGCACGCCAGCATAAACCCACCGCCGGTTACACTTGGACGATGTCGCTTCTCCCGCCCTCGCCCACGCGCATCACCGAGCTGTGCGTCAACCTCGACGACATCACCGGTCAGCTCGTCGCCGACGCCTGCGAGTCGCTCTTACGCGAGGGCGCGCTTGACGTGTGGACCACCGCGATCACCATGAAAAAAGGCCGGCCGGGCCTCACGCTGTCCGTCCTCGTGCCCACGCCCGGGCGCGACCACTTCGCCGCTCGCATCCTCCAGCTCACCGGCAGCTTCGGCGTCCGCACCCGCGACTGGGACCGCCTCGTCCTCGAACGCGAACACATCACCCTCGACACGCCCATCGGCCCCGTGCGCATCAAAGTCGGCCGACTCAACGGCAGATGCGTCACCGCCACCCCCGAGCACGAGGACGTCCGCGAGCGTGCCAACCACGCGCACCTGGATGTTATCGAAGCGCAACGCCACGCCGACGCAGCCGCAGCACGCTGGCTCCACGCACAGGGGGCCGGCGCATGACCACCTTCGCCAACGCGCTCATCGAGCAGCCGATTTATATCCAGGCCATCTTCGCCGCGGGCATCCTGCTCATCACGATGTCGATGCTCATCGGCCTGCGCAACCGGCGCAAGCGCGCGGGCACAGGCCCCAACCTCACCGCACACGAGCACATCGAACGCCTCAAACAAAAACAAGGCATCCGCGACGACCTCGAGTCCCTCGCCATCGAGATCGAATCGATGGCCCGCCGCGTCGGTGCCCAGCTCGACAACCAGGCCACCCGCCTCGACACCCTGCTGCGTCTCGCCGAGCAACGCATCGCGCGACTCGAATCGCTTCAAGACACGCTCCTGCACGGCCGACCCAACCCCGGCCATGACGTTGCGCAACCCCCGCCCGTCGCAACGACCACCGCCGCCGTAACCACCACCACCCACTCGCCCACACCCACCCCCGATCGCCTCATGCACGATGTCTACCAACTCGCCGACCAGGGCCAGCCCGCACCTGACATCGCCCGATCACTCGATCAACCCATCGGCAAGATCGAGCTCATCCTCGCGTTGCGCAAGTCCTGACCGCCGTGTCGCGGGTGAGCTTGCTCGCCCGTCACTTGGTGACTGCGTGGCTGTGATCCTCGCTGCGATTCCAATATGTGTCTCTGAAAGCTCATCAGGCGGGTGACACCTTCATCAGGATTATCGCCTCGTTGCCTCATTGCCTCGTCGCCTCTCTTCCGGGGTCATCGCAGTGGGTCCTTCGTGGTCTGTGCGAGCGCGGGACGCGACCGGAGGCGACTCGCGTTGTGGCTCGACACCAGCCGGCCCAGCGTTTCTCGCCGACGCGTTGGGACCACCATTTCCTCTCCGCGAGACCCTTGAGCATCGCGGTGTCATGGTGGGCCGATT
>DAIOEG010000212.1:0-5166 GCA_036746415.1 Phycisphaera sp.
GCCCACCGCCGCCGCGTAGTCCGTGTTGCGCGCCTCGAGCGAGCCGTCGTCGTACACGATCAGCGTGTTCGCCGCGCCGATCTGCTCGCTGAGCGCCTCGACCACGCCGCCTTGCTCACGCACGAACCGCAGCAGGTTCTCCTTGTGCGGGATCGTCACCGAAGCGCCACGGAAATGCAGCGACCGATGCGCGAGCCACGTCAGCAGCGTCGCCTTGAAGTGCTCGTACTCCGGCGGGATCGGCATGGGCAGGTACACGCCGTCAAAACCCGTGGCCGTAAAACCGGCGTTATGAATCGCAGGCGACAACGAATGGCCCACCGGCATGCCGATCACGCCGTAGACCTTGGTCTCACGGCCCAGCGCATCCCAACGGTACAGCCGCTTCAACTCGTCCAACGTCGGCTGACCCGGCGCGGTGCCCGACTGCTTGTCCAATGATGCGAACGTCACCAACGCCCCAAACTTCTTCGCAAGCACACGCGACGCCAGCCCCTCCTCGCCCATGCACAGCGCCACCGTCGGCTTCAGCCGTGCTTCCACTAACTCAAACGCTTCGAGGTTGTCACGCAGCGACCGCGCCCGCCACGCTAGCTTCATCACCCGACACGCCGGCTCCGCCGCCATCGCCGACGCGCGCCGATCCAGATCGCTCGGCCGGGTTGTGAAGTCGTGCGTCGAAAGGATCAGCCCCGTCACCTCATGCGCCAGCGCAGTGCGCGCCTCTTCATCAAAGTGCGCAAGCTCCACATCGACATACGCCGGCGAGCACCGCTGCAACACCGCCCGCAACATCGCCACGCGCTGCGCATCGGTGCCCATGAACCCGCCGCCCTCGTCGCTGTGCCGACACGTCAGGATGCACGGAAGGGCCGACCCTCGCACCGCCGCGACCGCCGTCGCCACCCAGTCGCCTTCGAGCGCATCGACCCGCAGCTCGACCAGGTCCGCGCCGCGCTCCGCCGCCACCGCCGACTGCGCCACCGCCTCGTCCACCGACCGCACCGTGATGGGCACCGCAATCATCGTCATGCCAACAAGCGTATCGCATGCGTGTGTTATGGTGTGATGCTCGGCCACGGCTCCAGTGAGCGCGGGCCTGTTACACCTTGTGAGGAGTTGTTGCGATGCCCGCGTTTTTCCCGTTGACGCCCGTGCGGTTTGCGACCGCTGCCTCCAACGATTTGAGCACGAAGATCGCCCCGCCGTATGACGTGCTGGACGAGGGGCCCAAGCGCGCGATGCTCGCGCGCGACCCACACAACATCGTCGCCATCGACCTGCCCGTCACACCGCCCAAGACCGTTGGGCCCGACGCCGCGTACGACGCCGCAGCCGTCGTGTACCGCGATTGGTTGAAGCACGGCGTGCTCGTCCGCGACGACCAGCCGGCCGTGATCGCTTATGAACAGGCGTACGAGGTCAACGGCACGCTCACACGCCGACGCGGCTTGTTCGCGACGCTCGGCGTCGAGCCGTTCAACCGGCGCAACGGCGGGATCTTCCGGCACGAGATGACCATCGCCGGCGGCATCGGCGACCGCACGAAACTCATGGCCGCCACCGAGGCGCAGCTCTCGCCGATCTTCGGCATCTTCCGCGACCCCACCCAGCAAGTCGCGGCCGTGCTCCAACCGTTCTTCGACCAGCGCAGCCCCGACTACCACGGCAAGACCGACGAAGGAACCACCCACCGATGCTGGCTCGTCCGCGAAGCGCGCACCCTCGCCACGCTTGCCGACTTCTTCAAGCCCACCGATGTGTTCATCGCCGATGGTCACCACCGCTACACGACCGCGCTGGACTTCAGCAAGACCCATGCGCACCTGCCGGGCGCATCACGTTGCCTGTTCGTGCTGGTCGCCGCTGAAGACCCCGGCATGATCGTGTTGCCCACGCACCGCGTGCTCACCGGCCTGTCGGGTTTTGCGATGAGCAAGCTCGCACAGGTCGTCGCGCAGCGCAGCGACCTACAGATCGTGCCCGATGCAAACGCGGCGCGGTTTGGTTTGTTTGATCCGCAGACGGGTCAGACGCTCGGCTTGGACACGGTGGGCGGTGATGTGCTGGCCGGGTTGCTGCCCGAGAAGCCGGCGGTGTGGCGCAAGCTCGACGTGGCGGTGCTGCACGAGCTGGTGATCGACCGCGTGATCAAGCCGGCGTTTGGCGGGGACGCGGTGAAGTTCAAGTACACGGCCGACGCTTCGGAGATGCGCACGCTCGCGCTGGCCGAGCCGGGCCGACTGGGCGTGGTGATGCGTTCGACGCCGCTGCAGAGCGTGCTGGACGTGAGCTTGGCCGACGAGGTGATGCCGCCCAAGAGCACCTACTTTTTCCCGAAACTCGCGACGGGTTTGGTGATGAACCCGCTGCGGTGAATGCTCGGTGTGACGATTCAGTTTGGAACCGCAGATGAACGCAGAAGGACGCGGATGAAGTCAGATGAGTCGAAGTGAAGAGGTCGGCATGACTCATACGTTCGATAGATAAGTTCGATACCAAACCTTTTCTCTGGTTCTCATCCGCGTGCATCTGCGTCCATCTGCGGTTCTATGTTGATCCCACGGTTTGATGGTCCCAGCATCCCGTGATCGAACCGCATCGCGGTGGCCGTCGTAGAAGCTGGCATGGAGGGCGCGTTTGCTGTCGCTGGTGGTTGCACGGGTGGTTCTCGCAAGGGGCTTACAATCGCTTTAATGCCGGACCGGCCGACTGATGCGAACACGGGCGAGGTGCCCTTGGCCGAGCGATCGGACGAGGAGTTGGTGCGTCTGCATCGCACGGGCTCGCCGGTGGCGTTTGCGGAGCTGGTGCGTCGTTACGAGGGCGAGCTGTTTCACTTCCTGGTGCGGTTCACCAACAGCCGGGCGACGGCGGACGACTTGTTCCAAGAGACGTTTGTGCAGGTGCACCAGTCGGCCGACGGGTTCGATGTGAGCAAGCGTTTCAAGCCCTGGCTGTTCACCATCGCCGCCAACAAGGCGCGGGACTACTTGCGCAAGGCCCGTCGTCAGCACACCGTGCCGTTGTCTGCAAGCGTCGATGGCGACCCCAACGGCACGAGCTTTATCGACCTGATGCAGGACGACCTGCCGATGCCCGACGAGCAGACAGCCGACGCCGAGGTGCGCGAGCTGGTGCGCGAGGCGGTGTCGGAGCTGCCCGACCACCTGCGCGAGGTGCTGCTGTTGGCGTACTTCCAACGCCTTGCGTACAAGGAGGTGGCCGAGGCGTTGGGCGTGCCGCTGGGTACGGTGAAGAGCCGGCTGCACGCGGCGGTGGGCGCGTTTGCGGAGCTTTGGCGAAAGAAGTTTCCCGGCTCGTTCCCAGCTGGTTTCTCGGCGGAAACGCTCGAGGATGCGTCGAGCTGAACCAATCTGCTGCGGTGTCGTATGAACGTGTGAGGCATCCCTTTTTGCAGGTGAATCGTGACCGATCGCAACCCCGACAAGCCGACACCGACGCCCGCGATGCAAAGCGATCGCCCGTTGCACCCCGGTGATGCGTTGTGCATCGATGCGCTGTTGAACGAAGGCGATGCGGGCGGTGTCGATCTGGCGCGAAGCGCGCGTGTGTCGGCCGTGCTGTCGCTCCTTGAGCGTGATGCGTCGAGCCAGCCAGCGCCGGCCGGCCTGGTGGAGCGGACGCTGATGAAGGTCGCGTCGTCACGCCCTGCCACGCTCCCCGTGCTGAGTAGCGCCGATGCGTCGTTGCTGGACGCGGTGATCGAGGCGCGGGCGAAGGGCAACGCATGGACGCCCGTGCTCGCGGATGACCGTGATCGGCTGGTGAAGCTGCAGGGCGTGTTGTCGCTGCTGGATCGCGACGCAGCGGAGTCCTCATCGTCATCATCCGTGGAACGTGTCAATCGGACGATTGCAGCGGTGGATGGCTCGCGTCAGCGCGACCGCTTTGCGCAGCAGATCGAGATGATGCGGCTGGCCCCGCCCACGCGCGGCATCGGCGTGAGCTGGCGTCAGCTTGCGGGGGCGGCGGCGGTGTTTCTGCTGGGCGTGTCGGTGCTGCTGCCGACGCTGGAGCGCACACGGGCCGAGGCAAACCGCGCCGCGTGCATGAGCAACCTCGCGATGGCGGGGCAGGCGTTCGGGAGCTACGCGGCGGACTACGCGGGCATGCTGCCCCGCGGCCGATCGGTCGCTGGCTCGCCGTGGTGGAACGTCGGCAGGCCCGACGCGGTCGACCGTGATGGCAACGTCTACTCCAACTCGGCCCACCTGTACCGGTTGGTACGCACGCGGTACATCGATGCGGACCGACTTGCCTGCGCGACCAACGCGTCGGCCCCGCACGCGGGCCAGATGACGGTGCACCAGCTCGACTGGTCCACGCCCATGGCGATCAGCTACTCGTATCAAAACCAGTTCACGCCCGAGCCGATCCGCGTACACGACGCCCCGCCGACGCTGGCGGTGTTGGCGGACAAGAACCCGCTGTTTGTCGTGCGTGACGGCCGGGTCGCGTTCGATGCCGATGCCCCGCTCACCAGTCAAAGCGTCCTGCACGGCGGACGCGGGCAGAACGTGCTTAAGATCGACGGCTCGGCCGGGTGGCACGTCAGCCCGGTCATGCAGCACGCCTCGGCCGGGGTCGGCAGCATGAAGTTTCAAAGCGATGAAGACAACATCTGGTCGGTCTTCGGGATCGATCGCTACCAAGGCAACGAGACGCCCAGCCAACCAACACACGACGCGTTCCTGGTTCCTTGATGAACGTGCGTTTTTTTACCGCAGAGTCGCGGAGCAGAGAAGTCAATGCAGGGCTGTTGATTTGTAGAGCGATCGTCTCGTGAGCAAGTCAAGACTTTCGTTTTCGCAATGCCCTTTCTGCTCCGCGTCCTCTGCGCCTCGGCGGTTCATCATTTTTACAGCCGGTCTGTTGCGAGGCGTCGCGCGTGGCACAGCGCGATGGCGATGGCGTCGGCAATGTCGGGCGGCTCGGGGACTGCGGCGAGTCGGCACTGCGATTGCACGGCCAGCTGCATCTGGTGCTTGCTGGCGTGGCCGTTGCCTGTGAGTGACTTCTTCACTTCCGTCGCGGGCAGGTGCTCGATGGGGATCGATCGCTCTGCGGCGCACAGCAGGATCACGCCACGCGCATGGCCCATCAGGATCGCGGTGCGTGGGTGGTTGTAGTGTGAAAACAATT
>DAIOEG010000213.1:0-5165 GCA_036746415.1 Phycisphaera sp.
AGCCCCAGCTCGCGCGGCTGGTCGGCTGGGCCGGCGTTGTTTGAGGGCGCGGGGGAGGGTTGGGTGTTGCGTGAGGTCGAGCGCGGGGTTGCACGCTAATCTTCCGCAATGGCGACATCGACACAACCGGCTTCTGCGACCCGGATGAGTGTGCCCCTGCTCGACCTGACGGCCCAGTGGCAGGCGATCAAGCCCGAGGTCATGCCGTTGGTCGAGCGGGTTCTGGACTCGCAGATGGTGATCAACGGGCCCGCTTGCCGGGACTTGGAAAAGGCGGTCGCGGCGTATTGCGGCGTGAAGCACGGCGTGTCGTTGTCATCCGGCACCGATGCGCTCATCGTCGCGCTGCAGGCCATGAACATCGGCTGCGGCGACGAGGTCATCACGTCGCCCTACACGTTCTTCGCCACCGCCGGCTCGTTGTGGCGGCAGGGCGTGCGCCCCGTCTTCGTCGATATCGACCCGGCGACCTACAACCTCAACCCCGACCAACTCGCCTCCAAAGTCAACCCACGCACCAAGGCCATTATGCCCGTCCACCTCTTCGGCTGCTGCGCCGAGATGGACCCCATCAACGACCTCGCTCGCAAGCACGGCCTGCGCATCATCGAAGACGGCGCACAAGCGATCGGCGCCACCTATCAAGGCAAGAAAGTCGGACAGCTCGGCCACGTCGCCGCGCTGAGCTTCTACCCCACCAAGAACCTCGGCGGCGCGGGCGACGGCGGGATGTGCGTCACCGATGACGATGCGCTGGCCGAGCGCATGAACCTGTTCCGAAACCACGGCGCACGAGAACGCTATTACCACGACGAGGTCGGCGGGAACTTCCGCATGGACACGCTCAACGCGGCGTACCTGCTCGTCAAGCTCCGCCGACTCGACAGCTGGCACGAGGCCCGTCGAGTCAACGCGGCGCGGTACAACGACCTGCTCGCCGACATCGATGAGCTGACAACGCCCTACATCCCCGGCCACTGCGGCTCGATCTACAACCAGTACGTCGTCCGAACGCCGAGGCGCGATGCGCTCCAGAAGCACCTCACCGACCACGGCATCGGCACGGCGATCTACTACCCGCTCTCGCTGCACCAGCAGACGTGCTTCGCCTCACTGGGCTACAAGAGCGGCGACTTCCCGCAGAGCGAGCGGGCAGCACAGGAGACGCTCGCGCTGCCGGTGTTCCCGGAGATGGAAGAAGTGCAGCAGCTGTACGTGGTGGACGCGATCAAATCGTTCTTCGCGTCGTGAACTGCTGTGATGCGTCGTCGATCTGCATCGCAAGACCGGGGTGTGGAGCTGGGCGTGTGATACGCTCCGGGGGTGAAGGTTGCATTGGTCCACGAGTGTCTGGTGGGGTTTCACGGGTCGGAGCGGGTGCTTGCGGCGTTGTGCGAGCTGTACCCCGACGCGCCGGTGTTTGCGTTGATCCATCAGAGGCGCGCAACGCGGGGCACGGCGATCGATGGCCGGGTGAAGACGACGAGCGTGCTGGACCATGTGCCGGTGGTGCGGAACATGCACCGGCTGACGATGCCGATCTGGCCGTACGCGGTGGAGCAGTTCGACCTGCGGGGCTTTGACGTGGTAGTCAGCTCGCACCACGCGGTGGCGCACGGCGTGCTGACCCGGCCCGACCAGTTGCACGTGGCATACACGCACAGCCCGGCCCGATACGCGTGGGACCTGTACCACGAGCACGTGAGACCCGGCTCGTGGTCCCCCTTAAAGCGTGCGGTGCTGCACCGCTTCCGCGTGTGGGACCAGTGCGCGGGTCAGAGGCCCGATGTGTTTGTGGCCAACTCCGAGCACGTCGCGGCGCGGGTGCGCAAGGTGTATCGGCGGGAGGCGGTCGTAGTCCACCCACCGGTGGACCTGGGGCGGTTTACAGCGGCGACGGACCGCGAGGACGTGTATGTCGCGCTGGGTCGTCTGGTGCCTTACAAGCGGGTCGAGGTGGTGGTGGAGGCGTTCAACCTGATGGGCCGACGCCTGGTGGTGATCGGCGACGGGCCGATGCGTTCGCGGATCGGCCGGCTGGCGGGGCCGACGGTGACGATGCGGACCAACGCGGACGATGCGGAGGTCGCGGGTTGGCTGGGGCGTTGCAGGGGCTTGGTGTTTGCGGGCGAGGAGGACTTTGGGATCGGGCTGGTGGAGGCGTTGGCGTCGGGTGCGCCGGTGGTCGCGTGGGGTCGGGGCGGGGCGCGGGAGATCGTGGAGGACGGTCACAACGGCGTGTTGTTCAGCACGTCAACCGTGGAAGATGTGATCGCGGCGGTGGGGCGGTTGGAGGCGTTGCAGGCGGGGGGCGGTTGTGGGCCGGGTATGATCCGTGGCACCGCGGAGCGATTCGGGAAGGGTGTGTTCCTGTCGGTGATGCGAGACGTCATCGCGTCGGCCTGGGGCAGCCATCCGCGTTGAGAGCAGCGATGCTGGGAAGCCACATCAAACATAAGCAGTCGGCCCCGGCTCGCCTTGAAAGCACGAGCGTCGCGTCGGTGGTCATCGAGGCCTCGGGCGTGCAGTCGTTCTTGCAGTCTCGATCGAACGCATCGGCGGGTGTGCGTCCCGGATTGAACTTCAAAACGGGTTTGGGTGCGACGGGTGCGGAGCGTCGGCGGATGGTTGTTTACGACACGTTGAAGCGGGCGTTGGATATCGGGGCGGTCGTGTTGACGTTGCCTGTGACGTTGCCGGTGCTCGCGGTGATCGGGCTGCTGGTGAAGTGGAGCTCGCCTGGGCCTGTGTTGTTTGTGCAGCGTCGGTACGGCCGGGGCGGTCGCAAGTTCACACTGGTGAAGTTTCGGACGATGACGGAGGATGCGCACGAGACGTTGTACGACCACCTGGACCGGAGCTTTGTGGATGCCGACCAGTGGGCGCGCAACCGCAAGCTGCGACACGACCCGCGTGTGACGCGCGTGGGCCGGTGGCTGCGGAAGCTGTCGCTGGACGAGCTGCCGCAGCTTTGGAACGTGTTGCGTGGCGAGATGTCGTTGGTGGGACCTCGGCCGCTGCCGGTGTGCGAGCGTCACCTCTACGGGCGGTCGTTCTCGGTGTACTGCCGAGTTCGGCCGGGGCTGACGGGCCTTTGGCAGGTGTCGGGTCGGAGCGACTTGCCTTACGAGCGCAAGGCGGAGCTGGACACGGAGTACGTGCGTCGTCGCGGTCTTGCGTTGGATGCGCTCTTGCTGTGTCGCACACTGGGCGTGGTGGTGCGTGGGCGTGGTGCGTACTGAGCGCGGTGGTGCTTGAACATTGAAAAAGCCCCCGCCAAACGCTGGCGGGGGCCGGGAGGGGGGAAGGGCCTGTGGTGGGATCGGGTCTTGCTTTAAATCTTGTGCGTCGTGTGTTGTGTGCGTCGCTGCTGTTGTTGTGTGCGGAGGAAGGATCCGATTCACGCGGGCACAGGCCAACCCCGCGCGTTGCTTGGTGCGGAGTTTTGATTTCACGACGGGCACAGAACCGGAAGACTCGCTCGGGGTTACCACAGTTGCCCTGTTTGACACGGTTGCTTGGACGCGGCTGTGCTACGTTGTTGTTGCACGTCGAACAGTTCGTGCGTGCCGTTTTTGCTGTTGTCAAAGGAGCGATTGTCGATGTCGTCACGCGTCCGGTTTGGCATCCTTGGGGCGGGTTCGATCGCGCATCGGTTCATGGAGGGCGTGAAGGCGTCGGACACAGCCGAGGTCGTGGCCGTGTCCCGCCGGTCTGCGGACAAGGCCCGCGCGTTCGCAGAGCAGCACGCGGTCGCTCGCTGGTACGACGACAACGCCGCGCTGCTCGCCGACCCGCAGGTCGAGGCCGTCTACATCGCCACGCCACACCCCCAGCACGCTCACTGGTCCATCCGCGCCGCCGAGGCCGGCAAGCACATCCTCTGCGAGAAGCCCGCCGCGATGAATCAGCACGAGCTCTCCGCCGTGCTCTCTGCAACGCGTCTGCACGGGGTGTTCTTCATGGAGGCGTTCAAGGACCGCTCGCACCCGGTCTTCCTCGAACTGTTCCGCCGCATCGCCCAAGGCGACATCGGCAAGGTCACGCTCATCGACGCGGCCTTCGGCTTCAAGGGCAATAACGACCCGACCAGCCGGCTGTACGACATCGCGCAAGGCGGCGGCGCGATCCTCGACGTCGGCTGCTACGCCGTCGAGTTCGCCAGGGCCGTCGCAGGCGTCGCCAACGGCAAGGCGTTTGCAAACCCGATCGAGATGCGCAGCGTCGGTGTGCTCGGCAGCACCGGCGTCGATGAGTCGGCATCGCTCGTCCTGCGCTTCGAGGGCGATGTCATCGCGCAACTCGCCACCTCGCTGCGCAGCAACGTCCAGTGGGTCCGCGTCATCGGCACGCTCGGCGAACTCCGCATCCCCGGCATGGGCTGGCACCCCGCCATCGAAGCCAACACCGGCAAGCTCGAACTCCGCCTCCACGGCAAGCCCGTTGAGCACATCCCCGTCCCCGTCGAAAAACACCTGTTCTCCTACGAGATCGACGCCGCGTGCAACGCCATCCGCGCCGGCAAGCTCGAAGCCGACGCACCCACGATGACCCATGCCGACTCGCTCGGACAAGCCATCACTCTCGACGCCTGGCGAGATCAAATCAAGCTCATCTACCCGCAGGAAACACCAGCCGGCTACGCCACGCCCCTCCACGGCAGGCCGCTGCGCAAGCACGCCGATGCCCACATGCTCTACGGCAAGATGCCCGGCCTCGACACGCCCGTCTCACGGCTGGTCATGGGCTGCGACAACCAACCCAACTTCGCACAGGCCGCCACACTCTTCGACACCTGGTACGAGCACGGCGGAAACACCTTCGACACCGCAAACCTCTACGGCGGAGGCAAGCAGGAACGACAGCTCGGCCAGTGGCTCAAGACCCGGGGCGTCCGCAACCACTGCGTCATCATCGGCAAGGGCGGACACACCCCACACTGCAACCCCCAAGCCATCCGCAAACAGATCGTCGAATCGCTCGATCGACTCGGCGTCGAACGGCTCGACCTCTACCTGCTCCACCGCGACAACCCCGACCTGCCCGTCGGCGAACTCGTCGATGTGCTCCACGAACAAGCAGAGCTTGGCCACATCGGCCTCTTCGGCGGCAGTAACTGGACCCTCCAACGCATCGAAGATGCCAACGCCTACGCACTCAAGAAC
>DAIOEG010000214.1:0-2395 GCA_036746415.1 Phycisphaera sp.
GGCGGATGGCGTCGATCGCATCATCGTCAAAGAGGTCTGCGGTGTAGACGACGTCTTTGGGGTCGTAGCCGACTTTGAGGGCGCGGGCGATCTCGCCTGCGGTGACGGCATCGACGACGACGCCGTGCTGATGCATGATGCGGAGCAGCGCGAGGTTGTTGTTGGCTTTCTGTGCGTATCGGACGGTGAGGCCGGGGCGGACGAGTTCGTGGATGCGTGCGGTGAGTGTGTCGTGGTCGTAGACCCACGTGGGCGTGCCGAAGCGACGAGCGACTTCGAGCGCGTCGAAGGGCAGCGCGGTGCGGGCGTGTAATGCGGAGGGAGCGTAGGTGGTGGTCGTGATCATCAGCGGATTGTAAGCAACAGCACGGGGGGTGATCCGCAGGGTTATGATGCGACGCATGAGGATCCTGCTGACCAATGATGATGGCATCGATGCGCCGGGGCTGGCGGCGCTGCACAAGGCGATCGCGGGGCTGGGCGAGGTGACGGTGATTGCGCCTGAGAAGGTGCAGTCGGCGACGAGCCACGCGATCACGTTTCATCGGCCGATCGAGGTGCAACGCCGGGGACTTGGTTACGCGGTGTCGGGCCGGCCTGCGGACTGCGTGAAGCTCGGGCTGTCGGGCGGGTTGGTGGGCGTGTCGGAGCCGTTTGACCTGGTGATCAGTGGCATGAACGCGGGGGCGAACGTGGGGATCAACGTGTTGTATTCGGGGACGGTGGGCGCGGCGCGAGAGGCGACGTTCAACGGAGTGCCAGCGATCGCGGTGAGCTTGCACCTGCGGGAACGCGACGTGCCGGAGGAGCAATGGGCGCGTGCGGGCAAGGCGGCCCGGTCGGCGATCGATGTGGCGCTGGCGGAGCCGATGTCGGCGGGGACGCTGCTCAACGTGAACGTGCCGGTGCTGGACGACGGGCGTGAGCCGGTGGGTCTGCGCGTCGCGCCGGTGAGCACCGTGCCGATGGTGGTGCAGTACGAACGTGGCGAGGACGGCGAGGGTCGGTCGTCGTACCGCGTCATGAACAGCATGACGTTCTCATCGCACGAGCCGGGGTCGGATGTGGAGGCGCTGCTCTCGGGCTTTGTGACGATGAGCCCTTGCCACTTCGACACGACGTGCCACGCATCGGTGGAGCGTTGGCGCGGCCGGCTGGCGACGGCGATGGGTTGACCGAAGTTGCAACACCGGCGAGCACCGTCATGACCGACACACCCTCGATGGAGCTCGAAGCGTACGAAGAGCTCGCGGCGCTTGTCGAGCACGGCGACCGTGCGGCCATCGCGGCGTTTGTGCGGCTGCTCCCGCCCGAGGACACGCCGTACACGATCACGCACCTGGATGACGAGCACCGCACGCGGTTCTTTGCGCTGTTGTCGGAAGAGGACGCGGACCTGGCGGCAGACCTGCTTGAACACTTCGACGACACGCAGGCCGCGGAGATGGTGGCCGAGCTGGAGCCGCAGCAGGCGGCGGCGATCGTGGAGGTGATGGACTCGGACGAGCAGTCCGACGTGCTGGGCGAGCTGAGCGAGGAAGACCTGCAGGCGATCCTGGCCGAGCTTCCGCCCGACGAGGCGGCGGATGCACGTCAGCGGTTGGAGTACGACTCGGATACGGCGGGGGGCCTGATGATCACCGAGTTCCTGCGTTACCCGCAGATGTCAACGGTGGAGCAGGTGGTGGACGACCTGCGCGCGAACAACGAGCTGTACAACGAGTATGAGGTGCGCTATCTGTACGTCGCGGACGAGGACGGTCGGCTGGTGGGCGTGGTGCCGATGCGTCGGCTGGTGCTGAGCGCGCGGGGGACGATGCTGTCGTCGTTGTCGGTGTTTGACCCGACCACGGTGGATGTCGATACGCCGCGCGATGAGCTGGAGGACTTGTTCGACCGCAAGGACTACTCGGCCGTTCCCGTGCTGGACGAGGCGGGCAAGCTCGTGGGCATCGTGCAGCGGTCTGCGGTGCAGGAAGCGCGCGGCGAGCAGGCCGAGGACGACCTGGCGAAGACGCGTGGCATCATCGGCGGAGAAGAGCTGCGCACGATGGGCACGTGGTCGCGCGCAGCGCGTCGGCTGGCGTTCCTGCTGCCGATTTTGGCGCTCACGATGGTGTCGGCCTCGGTGATCAAGCTGTTCGTGGAGACGGTGGAGAAGCTGCCGATCCTCGCGGCGTTTCTGCCGGTGGTCGCGGGGCTGTGCGGGAGCAGCGGCGGGCAGGCCGTTGCGGTGAGCATGCGTGAGATCTCGCTGGGCCTGATCAAGCTGGGCGATGTGTGGTGGGTCGTCACCAAGGAGCTCGCGTCGGCTGCGCTCATCGGGCTTGCGTTGGGCGTGGTGCTCTTTCTGTTCGTGTGGGCGACGCAGGGGCACTGGCAGATGGGCATCGTC
>DAIOEG010000214.1:2405-2731 GCA_036746415.1 Phycisphaera sp.
GTGATCGGCGGCGCGGTGCCGGGGATCATGCTGTTTGCGACGGCCGTGGGCGGCGCGATGCCGCTGGTGCTGCGTGGCATCGGCATGGACCCCGCGATGGCGTCGATGCCGCTGGTCCAGACCTTGACCGACCTCATGAGCTTCTTCACCGTCCTCACGCTGGCGACGCTTCTCATGTCGTGGCTGCTCGCGGGGTAAATGCAATCTGCCCCGGCCTGCAACGGCTGCGAGATCCCACCGGACGACCCGCAACATCGCGGCAGGCGTCGCTTGAACGCCGCCACCTGCTGGCTCGGCAACCGATGGCAACGGCCCCCGGCTCCCGG
>DAIOEG010000214.1:2741-5155 GCA_036746415.1 Phycisphaera sp.
GTGTCGGTGCGCTTGTCGGAGAGATGAAGAATGGCTCAGCCGCAGACCAGATGTCTGTCAGGTTTCTTTCAGGACCGCATCATCCCGTTGGGGTCTCATGCGTGCGCAAGAGACTTGAAGAATGCTTCGGGTCGAGATGCACACCGGGCCGTCGGTCGGCAACCTCAAACCATGGAGAACTCTGATGGACCTGCGAACACTGACTGTGACATCCGCATTGCTGTTGACACCCGCGGCGTTGGCGCAGACCAACACCGGCGAGTCGTCAGGATATGAACGCATGGGCATGATGGGCCCGGAGACGGGCGATTGGGAATTCACACTCGGCGGGTCGGGCGCCTCGGATCAGGATGTCGAAAACACCGACTTGCGCGTCGATTTTTCCATCGGCAACTACGTCGCTGAAAACCTTCTGCTGGGCTTACGTCAGGACGTTGCCTACGGCAGCAACCCCGACACGTGGAGCGGGGCAACCGCCGGGTTTGTCAACTATCACTTTGACTTCGATGCGTTCAGACCCTTCATCGGCGCGGCCTTCGGCGGGCTCTACGGTGACGCTGTGCAGGAGGACACCTTCTTCGCGGGCCCCGAAGCGGGCCTGAAGTGGTACGCCAAGGACGACACGTTCCTGTTCGGCCGAGTCGCTTACGAGTTCTTGTTCGATAACGGCGACGAGATCGATGACAACTTTGAAGACGGCCGATTTGTTTACACGATCGGTGTTGGCTTCAACTTCTGAGCACGTTTGCACAACACTAAAAAACGCTGCCCCGCGAAAGCAGGGCAGCGTTTTTTTTCTTGTGCGTGAAGCGGTGTTGACTGCCGTGATCAGGCCGAGCCAAACGTGAGCGGGACGGGCTGGGGCCTGGGGTTGTAGGACGGCTCGACGACGAGGTTGAGCGGGCGACGCTTGCCGGAGGGGTCGCGGGGGATGTTGTCTTCATCGATGATGCGCTGGATGGCCATGACACCCTCGATGAGCGTCTCGGGGCGCGGCGGGCAACCGGGGACGTAGACATCGACGGGGATGTATTGGTCGATACCTTGCACGACGGCGTAGGTGTCGAACACCCCGCCGGTCGATGCGCACGCGCCCATCGAGATGACCCACTTGGGCTCACACATCTGTTCGTACACGCGCTGCAACACCGGCATCATCTTCACCGAGACCCGGCCGGCGACGAGCATGAGGTCGGCCTGACGCGGTGAGAAACGCATGACCTCGGCACCGAAGCGGGCGAGGTCGAAGCGTGACGATGCCGTGGCCATCAGCTCGATGCCGCAGCACGCGGTCGCAAAGGGCATCGGCCACACCGAGCTGCGTCGCGACCAGTTGATCACCTTGTTCAACCGCGTGGTGAGGTACGCATCCGTGGGTAAGGCGGCTTCGAGGCCCATAAACAGACTCCTTATAGTCAGGCAATGTTATGAGCCAGCCCGCGCCCCGGCAAACCCTGTCGCAGTCGTGTCGGGCAGGAGACGCCGGCCCAGCGCGGTGTCGTCGGAGTTGCCCCGGCTGTCGGCCTCGGCGGGGTAGACCAGGGGCAGCACCACCGCGAACGTCGCGCCCGAGCCGAGCACCGAGTCCAACTCGATCCGGCCGTGCAACAGCTCGACCAGCTCGCGCACGATCGTCAGGCCAAGGCCCGTGCCGCCGTGCTGCTTGGTCACCGAGGTATCCAGCTGCGTGAACTTCTCGAAGATCCGCTGCTGATCCTCGCGCGCGATGCCCGGGCCCGTGTCGCTCACCGCGATCCGCACAAACGCCGACCCGCCCTGCGACTCGGCCGGCAACAGCTTCGCCCACACCGTCACCACTCCCTCAGCCGGCGAGAACTTCACCGCGTTACTCAAAAAGTTGAACACCACCTGCTGCAGCTTGCCCGGGTCGGTCTCGACCATCGGCAGGTTTGGTTCGACCTTGAGGCGCAGGTCCAGTTTCTTGCCGTCCGCCTGCGGGCGGATCAGCGTGATCAGCCCCTCACACGTGTCGCGGACGCTCACCGTCGCGAGGTGGACCTCCATCCGGCCGGCCTCGATCTTGGCGAGGTCAAGGAGGTCGTTGATGAGTTCGAGCAACCGGCGCGAGCTGAGGATGATGTTCGCGGCGTAGCGCTTGCGCTTCTCATCAATCGGCCCGGTACGGTCGGCCAGCGTCTCCTGCAACACCTCCGCGAAGCCGATGATCGAGTTCAGCGGCGTGCGCAGCTCGTGCGACACGTTCGCCAGAAACTCGCCCTTCACCTTGTTCGCCTCATACAGTGCGATGTTCTTCTCGCCCATCTCCTCGAGCTGAAGGTCCAGCGTCTTATTAGCCGCGCCCAGCTGGTCCTGCTTGGTCTTGAGCGTCTCGAGCATCTGATTGAACACGTCCGACAACTGCTCGAACTCGTCGCCCGTGTTGATGTCGCTGC
>DAIOEG010000215.1:0-5132 GCA_036746415.1 Phycisphaera sp.
GGGGGCGGGGTTTGGACCGCAGAGGTGCGGAGGTCGCGGAGCGGGGGGTTGGCGGCGCGCGTTGCGTGAGGTGGACGCGTGTTTGAGATCGTAGCGGGGTGAACACGGAGCGGGTGTGCGTATGATGCGGGGATGCTTCGGAAGTTGCGTGTGCTGGGTCGTCGTTGGCGTCGTTGGGAGCCGTTGGGTTCGCACCCTGTGGCGCGGTGGACGTGGCGTCAGGCGCGTCGTGTGGTGGTGTCGGTGATTGGCGGGACGGTGGTGGTGATAGGTCTTTTGATGTTCGTGCTGCCTGGACCGGGGATCGTGGTGGTGCCTGTGGGTTTGGCGATTTTGGGGCTTGAGTTTGTGTGGGCCGTGCGGTGGATGCGGAGGATCGAACGCGGCGCGGGCAGTGTGAAGCAGCGGTTCTGGAAGTGGTGGGGGAACAAGGATTTGACGCGCGGTTGAGAGGGTAAAGCCAGACGCTTGGCTGCGCTTGGCGTCGGCGTGTGGGGGAGGGGATGTGTCTCACGGCGTGGCGTCTTGCGTGGGTTCTTCGCCGAAGGTGGTTTCGATGTGTGGGCCTAGGTACGCGGCGGGGAGGGAGAGGAAGCGGTCGATGGTGCCGAGCAGAGGGTTGTTGTCGCGTCTTAAGTAGAGCGAGAGCACCTGATCGAGTTCGCGCAGGTCGGTTTGGCGGACGGCATCTGAAATGCTGACGAGGCGTCTTGGCGGGACGACGCCGTCGAGCTCGATCCACTCGCCGGTGACCGTGTCGTACCAACGGGTGTAGTCGGGGGCGATGATGTTGTTGACGTAGCGCCAGTCGCCGTCGGGCCTGAAGAACCGGTGCTGGATGGGGCCCGCGAATTGCCGGGCAAACGCGGTGTCGGGCGTGTCGGTCACGAAGACGCGCACCGACTTGCCGGCGGGCAACCCATCGGGGCCCGACAAGACCTCGGCCAGCTCGGCGGCGTCGGGGTTGATCGCGTTAACAAACGCAATCAGCTCGAAGCCCGGCTCGGGCGGGAAGTACGTCGTGACCTCACGCGTTGTCCCGTCGGGCGCAGCCGACCCTTGTCGGCCTTGCGGGAACGACAACTCATCGGCATAGAGCGTCGGCTGCGGCGCGTAGGCCGAGTCCACCGACGCCCCCACGCCCGGTAGCAGCGACGGCCCCGGCGCATCGGCCGCGTCTCGCCACGCCTCGTAACGCGCGTACCCCTGCGTCTGCTGCGCACGCACGAGCGCAAACCCGAAGTAAAAGATCAGCGCGAAGATCACCATGAGGATCGGCAAGACCAGCACAGCCTCGATCATCGCGGTGCCCGCGCTGCGATGAGACCACCCGGCGGATGGTCTTCGCGTTGCCAACAGCCAAGTTGTGCATTTCGTTGTGTTCATGGCTTCATCACCTCCGTGAGCAGCGGGTCGGCGATGCGCAGCGAGCGGAACACCTCGCCGATGCGGTCGGGGTCGAGAAAGTCGATGTTGTTGGTCACGCTGCCGGTGCGTTGCATGGTGTCCAGCCAGCCGTCGAGGTCGTCGACATCGGTGAGCTGCGCATGCCACATGGGCGTGAAGCCGTCCCACGAGTGGGTGTTGAACACCTTGGCTTGGGCGAGCGCGATGGTGCTGCGTGTGGGTCGGTCGGCATCGAAGAGTGAGCCGAGCAAGGGCGAGGCGGTCGGCTGTTCGGCGGCGGCGAGGAAGGTGAGCCGATCACGGCGGGCCTGCGCATCGTCGGGGGATAGGTCGCTGAGCAGAAACAGCACGGGCTTGGGCAGTTCGTCCTCGGGCGTGCCCAGCGGCGGGTTGGGGTTGGTGGTGCCGCCGGTGGTGCCGACGTTGAGGCCGCACCAGACGAAGTAGAGGTAGCGGATGTAGCGTTTGGTGTTGCCGGTGACGGGGTTGGTGACTTCGCGTCGCGACTCGGCCCGCGTGAGCGTGTCGATCGAGCCGACGTTGCCGAAGGGCGCATCGGGGTTGGTCTCGGAGACCAGTGGCTTGATGAGCCAGTTGGACAGTCGTGCGCGGAACGGGAAGATGCCCCACGAGAACAGCGGCGGCTGGTCGATGGGTTGCCACAGCGCATCCGCCTCGACCTCGTCGAACTCCAGCCAGAGGTAGAGCGGCCTTGGCCTGGCGTTGGTGCTACCTCCGATGGTTTGCACAAAGCCCTGCGCGACGCTGTGTTCGCTGATCCAGTTGGAGTCGTTGCCGTCGTTGGAGAGGACGACGTAGCCCTCGCTTGGGAAGGCCGGGGCGCCTTCTTCATCGGGGCCGAAGAGGAAGTTGGCTTTCTCGCGCGCGAGCCCGATGGTGTGAGCGTAGAACCACGAGCGGACCCACGTCTCGCGGTTGCCGCCGAAGCCGCGGTCGTAGCCGGCGCTGGTGCCAAAGCCATCGACGGTGGCCTGAAGCAGGAGGCCCGCGAAGCGTGTGAAGGCCGCCTGTGTGGAGTAGGACACGACCTCGCCGCGGAGCCGTCGTGGTGTGCTGATGGGGTTGAAGAGGAACAGCTCGGAGGCGTACCCGCCATGCGCGGGCGTGTTAGGCCGGAGGAAGTCGGTGGTGTTGTAGGTGTAGTCTCGCCAGCCGTAGAGCGCGTCCCACGGGCCGCGCGTGTCCTGCGGGCGGTCGGTGGATTCGAGCCGCAGCGGCAGTCGGCCCTCGACGAACGGCCGGCGGAAGTCATCGAAGCTCGCATCTTCATCGAGCGTGATGCTCGGCACGAATGGCACGAGGAAGCCCTGCGCACCTGCCGACGATTGGTTCTCTTGCGCCGCTCGCACCGCGCTCAGCTGCGCGAGCGTGCCGACGTTCTCCATCGCGGCTCGGCTGAGCGCCTGCAGCGAGTCGATCGACTTCCACAGGTCGCCCTTCTGCCCGTCGGGGCCACGGAACCGCGTCGCCCGGCCGATGCTGTACCGCTCGAACATTTCGTTGAGTTGCTCAAGCCGATCAAGCTGGTCGTTGAGGTCTGCTTCGACGCGTTCGAGCCCCGGTGAGAGCCATGCGTTGCCGGGGATGCCCAGTGCGCGGTGTCTCTGAGTGGCGCGAAGCATGAGTCGTTGCTCGGTGAGCGCGAAGGCCGTCGCGTCGGGCATGGCGTCGAGGATCTGGATCACGGTGAGCAGGCGGAGCGTCTCGATGTTGTTCATCGCCGCGAGGTTGAGTGAACGGGCGACCTGCCCCGCGCCCGAGACCGCGGCCGAGTCTGCTGCGTTCTGCGTCTCGATCTTGCGGTTGATTTGGTGTCCGGTGTTGTAGACGAGGAATACGTAGCAGGGCAGCGTGAAAAAAATGATCGCCAGCAGCGCGTAGACAAGGACCACGCCACGTGCACGTGATGATGATGATGGACCATTGCCTCGCCGGGTTGTCCGATCACTTCGACGCATCCAAAACACTCCCAACGTCTCGTATCGTCCATCCGATTCTGCTCTGCGCCCTCCGAGCCTCCGCGGTTCCATCGTTCCCGCCTAATTTAACCGCCGAACGCCCGCCCCCCCGTTCCCATCCGGCCAAGGCGGCTCGGGCAACGCATCGATCACGCCCTCCAGCGTCATCGTCGACTGACCTGCCACCGGCACGTACCCCGCGCCGCCCGGCAACGTCCCGCCGCCCAGCAGCTTCCCAAGCGCCGGTCCCGCGAATGGCACGCCCAGATACAAGTCGTGCTCCACACGCACCATCACCGAGTCGCGCGGCCCAAACGTGAACCCGCCCCCGCCCCCGCCCGGCCAACGCGACACCGCCTCATACCCCACCGCATCGTTCCCGCTCAGCACCGGCCGGCTCACCAACACCACTGTACGACGCTCCGCTTCTCGCAAAGCCCCATCCGCACGCCGGACCCAACCCGCCCCGCTCACGTCGCCCGAGTCCCTCAGAAACTTCGTGAACGCCGACGACAACGAGCCCCCGTTGGATTCCCCCGCCCCCCCCGGCTCCGCCACCGACATCAGCGACCACGACGCGACTCGGTGCACCTCACGCATCTTCGACGACCCGCCCCCCAGCACCACGTTCCAACTCTCATCCTCATCGCTCGTGGGTAACACCACGATCGCCTTGCGAGCCGCGCAATACGCCGCGTACTCCACCACCAACCGCCCCCGATACATCATCGACACCTGCGTCAGCACCAGCACCACCGTCGCCAGCACCGGCAGCACCAAAACAAACTCCACCGTGATCGACCCCCGCTCATCACGCCACACCCCCCCGCACCCGCGCACGGCCCGACCCAACAGATTCAGTCGTTCGCCACGCATCGCACAAGTCTACCCGACGCTGCGCCAAAACCACACGCGGCCTGCGTTACGCTCATCACCGTCGTCGTAAACCATCCAAGGAGCTCGCCGTGCCGACCTATCAACTGCCCCAGCCCGCCCGCCCCGTTGCCGTCCCCGCTCACACCGCGCTGCTCATCGCCAACGGCGACCTGCGCGACACCGCCAACGCCCGCTGCTGGCAGGCCCAGCAACAGCTCGAAGCCGACGCCGCAGACGCGTTCGCCGAGCTGGGCTGGACGCTCCAGCGTGCGCACGGCGAGGCGCCCTCGCCCGCCGGGCCGCACGGCTTCATCAACTCGCAGAAGCGCGGCCGAGAGGTCTTTAA
Source organism: Phycisphaera sp. (assembly GCA_036746415.1). GTDB lineage: Bacteria > Planctomycetota > Phycisphaerae > Phycisphaerales > Phycisphaeraceae > DAIOEG01. The sequence continues at coordinate 4,609 of DAIOEG010000215.1, forward strand.
CACGATCCACCCCGACGCCCCGCTCGTCGTGGCCGAGGCCGTCTGGCAATACTCTCACCACCTGCTGCCGGGGTTGCTGCGTCACCGTGGGCCGATCCTGATCCTCGCGAACTGGTCGGGCACCTGGCCGGGCCTCGTGGGCGCGCTGAACCTCCGCGGCTCGCTCACCAAGGCCGACAAACCCTATGCGCTGCTCTGGGCCGAGTCCTTCAGCGAACCCGCCTTCCGCGCCAAGCTCCAACAGTGGTGCAGCACCGGCAAGATCACCCACGACACCTCGCACGCCAAGCCGCTCGACCCAAGCAAACTCCCCGCCAACGAAAAGCAGCTCGGCCAGGCCCTCGCCGATGCACTCCGCCACACGCCCGCCATCATGGGCGTCTTCGACGAGGGCTGCATGGGCATGTTCAACGCCATCATCCCCGACCACCTGCTGATGCCGACCGGCGTCTTCAAGGAGCGGTTGAGCCAGAGCGCCCTCTACTACGCCATGAAGCAGGTGACCGACGCCGAGGCGCGTGACG
>DAIOEG010000216.1:0-5130 GCA_036746415.1 Phycisphaera sp.
ACGAAGGTGATGCTGATCGTGGCGGGCGGGTCCACGGTCGTGGTGATGTTGGTGTTTTGGTTGCTGTTGCGATGAGAGCCAGACGCTTCGCGCGCGGACTCGCTCAGCGTCGGCGTGGGTGAGTGGGTGTTAGTTGGCCAAGAGGATGAGCAGGGGCGGGGCGGCGATGACCTGGAAGAAGAGCATGGCGGTGCGTGGTCGGATGTTGAACGCGCTGGCGTCGCAGTAGTCTTTGGTCCACGGGAGCGTGACCAGGCCGAGGATGGGGGTGCTGAACCAGATCAAGCCAAAGAGCACCATGCAGACGAGGTCGATGCCGGTGAGTTGGAGGCGCATGAGCAGCGCCAGCAGGAGCGACGCGGGCACGGGGCCGAGCATGCAGGCGAGGTTGATGCGGTTGACCCAGCCGGCGTAGCGTGGTCGCGTGAACGATTGAAGCTCGAGCATCAGCCCGCACTCGGGGCATTGCGGCTTGGTGAGAGCGAACATGCTGTAGGCGCAGCGTGGGCACCGGGCGTGTTCACCGAGCCGTTGCCACCATCGATCGTCATCCATCAAGCGTTCTCCGTGAGTACGTGTTGCATGGTGGGCAGTTCTCGTCCGAGGAGGTGTCGGAGATAGACGCCGATGAGCCGGTTGGCGCGGGTGACGGCGGAGTCGTCGGGGGTCGGCATCGGTTTGGAGTCTGGTTGTTGGATCGCGGCTACGACGGCTCGGAGTGTTTCGACAGTGGATGCTCGGACGCGCCAGTCTTTGGTGGACGCGCGCATCGTCAGCCCGCCGGCGTGTGGGTCGAAGGTATACGCGTCGGCAAGCGGGAGCGGCTGGCTGGTGTGGACATCCGAGTCCAGGTCGGGCTGATAGCCAGCATCGCAGAGCAGCAGCCAGTGGTAACGCAACAGTGCGGAGGCGTGGTCGGCGGGTCGGTGCTGATCGCGCAGCTGGTTGAGGAACGCGCGCAGCGCATCGAAGGTCGCGGGGTGCGAGTCGTCCTCGGGGAGCAGGGCGTCGGCGACATCGGCGGCGTACATCGCCAGCCGCAGCGCGGGGAGGTTTCGCCGGAGGAACCAGTGGTCGTCCTGAAGGTCCCACTCGGTGATGTTGGCGAGGCCCTGGCCGGCCTTGGCGTGAGCGACGACCTGGCCGAGGGTCAGGAGCTCGAGCCCGCCGCTGAAGCGTTGGACGGCGGAGGGCGAGAGGCGCTGGCTCCCCTTGGCCAGGCCGCGCCGCTTGCCGTGCTCGCGCGTGAGCAGCACGACGAGCTGGCTGGTCTCGGACCAGTCCAGGTGTCGCAGCACGATGGCGTGGTCCTTGAAGCGTGGCATGGGGAGAGTTTAGGGCTTGAGGGATCAGGGATCAGGGCATGAAGAAAGGGATGCACACGCCGACGCTGAGTCTGCGAAGCGTCCGGCTGATTTGAGAGAAGGCCAGACGCTTCGCGGACTCAGCGTCGGCGTGTGATGCCTCACCCCTCACCCCTCACCCCTCACCCCTCACCCCGGTTAGCATCGCGCCCGGATGTCGATGCACTTACAGGTTGATCGTTTGGCGCGGGTGGTGCTGTTGCCGTATTGGGCGGCGTTGTGTGTGGTCACACACTGGCCGAGGATGCGGATGGCGGACCCGGATGTGCCTTACGTGCCGTTGGACAAGTTTGCGCACGGGGTGGGGTACGCGGGGTTGGCGGTGATATTGGCGGTGGTGTTGCTGCGGTGGTGGTCGCTTGGGCGGGTGGTGCTGGTGACGTCGGCGGTGCTTGCGGTGTACGCGGTGATCGATGAGTACACGCAGCAGTGGGTGGGACGCGTGATGGACCCGTGGGACCTGTTGGCGGATGGTGTGGGTGTGGGGATGGGGTTGCTGCTGGTGTGGGGTTGGTTGCAGAGTGTTGGAGGCGCGGGTGTGGGGCAGATTGCGATTGAAGAGGCCCCGCTTGGGGGAGCGGGCGGCGCGGGTGGGGGGTTGGTGCGGCAGAGCGTGCTGGTGTCGGGGTTGACGATGGTGTCGCGGGTGCTGGGGCTGGTGCGGGACGTGGTGCTGGGCGCGGTGTTTGGCAAGGGCGTGGTGCTCGACGCGTTTCTGATCGGGTTCATGGTGCCCAACTTGTTTCGGCGGTTGTTTGGCGAGGGGGCGCTGACAGCGGCGTTTCTGCCCAGGTATCGGCGGATGCTCGACGATGACCCGGAGCTGGCGAAGCGCTACGCATCGGCGGTCATCCTGCTCGTGTCGTCGGCGGTGTCGCTGGCGGTGCTGGTGGGCGAGGTGGCGCTGCTCTGGCTTTGGTGGGGCGTGGATGTGAGCAAGTGGTCGCTGGCGATCCAGCTGACGGCGATCATGTTGCCGTATGCGCCGATGGTGTGCGTGGTCGCGTTTCTGGGGACGGTGTTGCAGGCGCGCGGGCGGTTCGCGCCAGCGGCGCTGGCACCGATTGAGCTGAACGTGGGGATGATCGCGGTCGCGGCGCTTGCGGCGTGGTGGAGCGAGTCGCTGGTGACGATGGCGGCGGTGCAGGCGGTGGGCGTTCTGGTGTGCGGGGCGTTGCAACTGGTGGTGTTGTGGCGGGTGTTCGCTGGCCGGGGCGTGTTGTCGTCGGTGGTGTCGTTGGCCCGCAGGGCATCGAAGAAGCCGTCGTCGGTGTTGTCGGGCGCGGGGGAACACGTGCGGGCGACGCTGTGGACGATGCTGCCGATGGTGCTGGGGCTGGGTGTGTTTCAGGTGAACACGCTGCTCGACGGGCTGATCGCGTTTGGGTTGTCGGCCCCGCCGGGCGCGCTGCCGGGCGAGCGGTTCACGGCCTTGGGCTGGTCGCTGGAGTACCCGCTCCACACCGGCGCGGTGACGACGCTGACCTTTGCGCAGCGGCTGTATCAGTTCCCGCTGGGCGTGTTTGGCATCGCGATCGCGACGGTGATCTTCCCGGCGTTGTCGGCATTGGGGCGGGCGGGTCAGCGTGAGGCGTTTGGGGTGCTGCTGCGGCGGGGGCTTGGGTTGACGGTGTTCATCGCGCTGCCGGCGAGCGTGGGGCTGGTGATGTCGGCCGGGCCGTTGACAAGGGTCGTCTTTGAGCACGGCGCGTTCACGGAGGAGGATGCGCAGCGCGTCGCGTGGGTGCTGTTGGGGTACGGCTCGGCGGTGTGGGCGTACTCGATGACGCACGTGCTGGCGCGGGCGTTTTACGCCAGGGACGATGCGCAAACGCCGCTGCGCGTGTCGCTGTGCATGGTGCTGCTCAACGTCGTGTTGAACCTGACGCTGATCTGGCCGATGGGCGCGGCGGGCCTGGCGTGGGCGACGGCAAGCAGCGCGGTCGTGCAGGTGGTCGTGCTGCTGTGGCTGGTGCGCAGGCACGTGGACCGCGCGATCGACGGTCGGCTGCTGCGATCGATGGGCAAGGTGATCGTCAGCAGCGCGGCGATGGCGGCGGTGCTGGCGTGGGTGCTGTGGTGTGTCCCGCCGGCGGCGCTGAACTGGACGGGGTCTGCGGCGCTGCTGGTCGTGTTGGTGGCGATGGGCGGCGCGGTCTACGCGGCGTCGGCGATGATGCTGCGTTGCGATGAAGTGCTCGGGACAGCGACGCGGTGAGTGCTGTCACGCGACGTTTGGAGCCGGCGCGTGAAACGCTAAGGTCGAGACAGGTCTTGATCGGGGGTCATTCCTGCGTGGCGAGCGGCTGGTCGCTGGGGATGTTCGCCCCGTTGGCCTTGTTGTAGAGCTCGACGAGACGGACGCTGTTGGCGGGGGCATCGACCAAGGCGCGGAACTGGCCGTTGTTGGCGTTGTACCAGAAGGTTTTGGGTTGACCGCCGTTGATGCGGATGTTTTTGAACACCGGGTGGTTGTGACCGGTCACGCCCGGCTCGACGGCGATGTTGACCGAGGTCGTGCCGATCTCGGGGCGGAAGGGGTTCTCGGGCAGCTGCTTGCTGGCGAACCATGCGGGGTCCAGCTCGTCGAGCGAGGGGAACCGGCCGAAGTCTTCGTTGTACTTGGCGATGCGGGTCTGCATCGCTCGTGCGGCGGTGGAGGCGACAGCGGCCTTGGAGTCGGTCGTGCCCTGGCTGATCTTGGGCATCGCCAAGGCGGCGAGGATCGAGATCATCAGGATGACGATCGTCAGCTCCACCAGCGTGAAGCCGGCGCGTCGGGTCGTTGCAAGCAGTGAGCGGGTTCGGTTCATGCCTCCGTCCTTCTTCCTATCAGCGTCGTGGCTGAAGGTAACGTCGGCATGCCGGGCCCAAGGGTTGAACACGTTTCCTTGCCCGGCGCGCGATGCGTGCCATACCGCCCGCCCAAACCCTACAACACCACGCAAAAACCCCGATCCCGCTCAACGGACCACAGGGGCTTCCCCAGTGGACGACACAACGCGGTAGCTCGCCTGGTCCGAGAAGGTGACGCCGTTGACAGCAGATGACAGCGTGATGCGCACCACGACCTCCGAAGGCGTGGCCGGCGGCAGCGGCAAGTCCACCCGGTAGTACGGCCCCGTAAAGCCCGCGCGGTACGACGCATCAAACTCCGCGGGCGACACCGTCCGCTCGAACAACAACACCGGCTCACCCTCGGCCGGGACACTCGCCAGCCGGACTGTCAACGTGCCTGCCGTGCTCAAAAAACGTGACTTCTGATCCACCGGATACACGTACAGCCGAAGCACCTCGTCCAGCCCATCGTTGTCAAGATCAAGCGGCCCCGAGTAACGGTCCAGCGTCACGCCACTGAGCACCGGCGCATCGACACCCTCGGTTGAAACCGGGCTGCCGCTGCGCTGCTGCGCGAGGTCGGCCTGGAGCGATGCGAGCTGGCCGGCGCGCAGCGCGACTTGATCTTCGAGCGTCTGCACCTGCTTGCGCAGCTCGAGGTTCTCGCGGCGTACCGCGTCGTTGTCGTTCAAGAAATTGCGAGGCCCGCAGCCCGTCACCACAAGCGGCAAGAGGACCAGCGCAGCCACGGCGAGCGGTGGGGCGGATTGGCGTTGTGTTGTCATGTGCATTGCCCCTGTCGTGGAAAAGCCCACGTTCGATGAACGTGGGCTTGGGGTTTTTGATGCAAGCGCTGTGGATGCATGTCGATCAATCGTCGTCACGGCTGGGCGGCGAGACGCGGTCGGGCAGGTGTTGCAGCACGCGG
>DAIOEG010000217.1:0-5120 GCA_036746415.1 Phycisphaera sp.
CGAGCCGAGCCAATCGGGGCGGGATGCGGTGAGCTCGCGATACCAGATCTCGGCCTGTGAGCGGGTATTGGTGAACAGGAGCGTGGAGTCGGCGCGGTCGATGGCGTCGACGACGCCGGGCAACATGCGCAGGCCCAGGTGGCCGGCCCAGGGGAAGCGTTCGAGCTCGCGGGGTATCAGCGTTTCAAGCGTGAATGCTTTTTGCTGCTTGCCGTGGATGAGGACGCCTTGCTCGGCCCGCGAGCCCAGCAGCGTGTGCATGGCCTGTTCGAGGTTGCCAAGTGTTGCGGAAAGGCCCCACGTGATGAGCGCGGGGTTCCATTGCCGGAGTCTTGCGAGGGCCAGCTCGGTCTGCGTGCCGCGCTTGGTGCTCATCAGCTCGTGCCACTCGTCGACGATGACGGTGTGCAGCGCGTGGAAGCGCTGCTGCGCATCGTCGTGGCTGAGCAGGACGGAGAGCGACTCGGGCGTGGTGACGAGGACCGTGGGGAGTCGTTCTTTCTGCTTGGCTTTGATGGAAGACGAGACGTCGCCGGTACGGCGTTGCACGGTCCATGGCAGATCGAGTTGCTGGAGCGGGTGTTGGAGTGTCTGCTCGGTGTCGGTGGCGAGGGCTCGGAGCGGGGTGATCCACAGGAGAGTCAGAGGGGTGGGATGCACGGGGCCTGAGGGCCCCGAGCCCTGGGGAGCGCGGAGGAGGGTGGGGAGGTAGGCGGCGAGTGTTTTGCCTGTGCCTGTCGGTGCGTGGAGGAGGCCTGATTGGCCGGCGAGCTGGGCGTCCCAACAGGCGCGTTGGAAGTCGAAGGGTTGGCCGATGGTGCGCTCGAACCATTGCAGCGCGGGGTGCGAGTGCGTGAGCGTGTGCGGAACGGGTTGCGTCACGGGCGAGATCATCCTTGATTCATCAGCGAGCGCAGGGTGTCGAGAGTGTCGGCTTCGTTTGCTGTTTTATCCGTGCGCCAACGGTGCATGCGTGGGAAGCGTAGCGCAATGCCTGACTTGTGTCGGTCAGACGCGTTGATGCCTTCGAAGGCGATCTCGAAGACCTGCACGGGCTCGACCGCGCGGAACGCGCCCTTCTTGCCGGTGGAGTGGTCGCGGATGAAGCGGTCGACCTTGCGGAACTCTTCATCGGTCAGGCCCGAGTAGGCCTTGGTGACGGGGACGAGTGTGCCCTCGCCGGAGCGCGGGCCAGTCCAGACGGCAAAGGTGTAGTCGGTGTAGAGCGTGGCACGCCTGCCGGTGCCACGCTGCGCGTAGACCATCACACAGTCCACGGTGTACGGGTCGATCTTCCACTTGTACCAGTCGCCCTTGGTTCTGCCGACGGCATAGGGAGCGCTCGCGCGTTTGAGCATGACGCCTTCGACACCCTTGGCTCTGGAGCACTCACGCTGCTGCGCGAGGTCGTCCCAGATTTGAAAGGCGATGCGTGGTGAGAGGCGCAACACGGCGTCATCAGGAGGCAGCAGCGCTTGCAACCTGTCGTAGCGCTCGTCGGTGGAGCGATCGCGAAGGTCGTGGCCTGCGTGTTCGAGGATGTCGTAGGCCATGAAGACGACGGGGTTCACGTCAAAGAGCATGGGCTCGACGTGTTTTCGGTTGAGTCGTTTCTGCAGGTCGCTAAAGGGCAGCGGCCGTTGTTGGTGCGGGTCCCACGCGAGCAGCTCGCCGTCGAGGACGGTGCCATCGGGGAGCGCGTGTGCAGCGTGTACGATTTCGGGGAAGGCGTTGGTGACGAGTTCATCACCGCGCGACCACAGGAGCGACTGGCCGAGGCGTCGGATGAGCTGTGCGCGGATGCCGTCCCACTTCCACTCGGCGCGCCAGTCGGCGGGGCTGCCGAGTGTTTGCGTGGGGTGTTGCTCCAATGCAGTGGCGAGGAAGAAGGGGTAGGGCCGGGCGGTGTCGTTGTGCGTTTCGCTTTGCAAAAGAAGGGAAAACGCTTGCGTGGTGGGCTCGTATCGGCCGGCGAGCCGGTGCTGCATGACGGCCGGGTCGATGCGCGCCGCGCAGGCAAGGGCGTTACTCACGAGCTTGCGAGCGACGCCGACGCGGAAGTTGGCGCTGATGAGTTTGTGGAAGAGGAAACGCTCATGGCCGTCGAAGGTGTCCCACGCATCGAGGATGGCGTCGCGCTGCTGCGACTCGGTCATGTGGGCCAGCGGGAGGATGCGCTGCTCGATGACCTCGTGGAGCGGCTGGTCGGGCTTGGGTTTTGTTGCGGGCGGGATGATGAGGGTGAGCGTCTCCGACAGGTCGCCCACGCTGCTGTGACACTCGGCCAGCAACCAGTCCGGCAGCCCCGCTCGCTGCGCCGCCCACTGACGCAGACGCGCATATGACACAGCGCGGATCAGCTTACGACCCGTCAACACAGCAAGCGCCCACGCCGCGTCTTCATGCGGCGCTTCCTCGAAGTATCTCTGCAGCGCAGCGGTCTTCTCCGACGTGCGCGTCGTGCGGTCGAGCTCGAGATAGAGGCGGGTGAAGCGGTGCATGGGGAAGGGCACAGTGAGAGAGGGATCAGGGATCAGGGATCGGGGATCAGGGAATGGGGTGGTTCGTTGTTGTTGTCGTCGGTGTTGTTCTCTTGCGGTTCTTGATCGTTGTGGTCGGCTTCGCCTTCGTAGCGCGTCGGGAGGATGTCGGCTTGGAGGCCGAGTTGTTCGGTGAGGTAGCGTGCGAGGGGCTGGGTGTAGCCGTGGGTCACGCCGACGCTGGTGCAGCCGCAGTCGCGGATGGTTTTCAGGAGGCCCGGCCAGTCGGCGTGGTCGGAGACGACAAAGCCGCGGTCTACCCCCCGCCGACGCCTGTTGCCACGCAGCGCCATCCAACCCGACGCGAACGCGCTGCTGTACGGCGTAAACGCGCGCAGCCACGGCGAGCCGAGCACCGACGGCGGAGCAACGACCAGCCCCCGGCCCTTGCACTCTTTGCGGCTCTGCGCTGTCGATGTGGTGACCATCGGCATGTGCACGCCCTGCTGCTGATACACATCAACGAAGCGTTTGACAGAGCCGTGCACCACGATCGGGCCGATGCTTTCATCGAGCATCGATAACACCCGCTGCGCCTTGCCGAGCGCGTAAGCGAGCACGATGCTGGTGCGTCCTTCGCGCTGGTTTTCGAGCCACCACGTATTGATGTCCAGCGCGACGGCTGCGGGGTCTTGCCAGCGGTAGATGGGCAGGCCAAACGTCGACTCGGTGATCAGCCGGTGGCACGTCAACGGCTCGAAGGGCTCGCACGTGGGGTCGGGCTGCGTCTTGTAATCGCCGGTGACGACTTCGACTCGGCCGTTGTGTTCGACGCGGATCTGTGCGGAGCCGAGCAAGTGGCCCGCGGGGTGGAGCGAGACGTTGACATCGCCGATGCGGAGAGTTCGGCCGTAGTCGAGCGACTGGATGTCGGCGTCGCGTTGAACACGCTGACGCAGGACTTCACGGCCCGTGGTGCTGCAGAGGTAGTGCTCGCTTCCGGGCGTGGCGTGGTCGCTGTGGGCGTGCGTAATGAGCGCGTGCTCAACGGGCCACCAGGGGTCGATGTGGAACCGACCGGCGTCGCAATACAAGCCGTGCTCGGTGGTGGTGATAAGTCGTGCTGATGCGTCGTCGTGCACATCAGGACGTTAGCACGGCAAGCAGCATCGCCAGCGAGATCAAGCCGTGAAGCGACCACATCGCCGTGCGCAGTGCATTGGCTTTCACGAGCGACCGGTGCGTCTGCGGATCAAACCCTGCGACAAGCCGCTGATGCAACGGCACCGCCAAAAGCCACGTCGCCAGCCAGTTCACGGCGAGCGTTGCTGCGCCAAGCCACGGCAGCGCAGCGGGCACGGTTTCAGGCGCGAACGCAAGCAGCGCAAGCGTCGTCGCAACTTCGACCGCCATCGCAGGGCCAACGACCAGCGTGATCGCCCGCATGTGTCGGTGTTGGTACGCGATGAAATGCTCACGACCGACCGAGCTGAAGAGCGGGTAATGCACGACCTGCACGGTCCAGATCAGGCCCACGAGCAGCCACACCACCGCGACGTGAGTGAGCAGCAGCAGCGCGATTCCCGGCCCGATCACAGCGGCGCTCCGAGCAGCGCGACCGGGTCTTCATGCGATGCGTACAGGTCGATCAGCCGGCGGTGACGGACGGTGAAGAGGTTGCGCAGGTCGCGGCGGACCCAGGCGCTGTTGATGAGCGGCGCGAGCGGTCCGCCGGGCGGGCGGTATCGGATGGTGTCGTGGACGACGGTGCCGCCGTCGAGCGGGACGAAGCGGTGTTCGTGTCTGAAGGAGGCATACGGCCCGCGTGCCTGTTCATCGACAAAAGCGTGGGGCGCATCGCAATCGGTGATGCGTGTGCGCCAGCGCATGGGCAGGCCGTGCAACGTGAAGCGGTAGTCGTAAGTGACACCGGCGGCGAGCTTGGCGGGCTTGTCGTTGACGACGTGGAGCCGGACCCATTGCGGGAGCACAAGATTCATATGTCGGCAATCACTCATGAACGCATAGACCTCGGCTGGCTTACGGGGCAGCCATTGCCGTGCGTGCAGCACGAACATCCCACCATCGCGGGTGAAGCCGATGCTGCCGTGCGTGTCGCGTGCGGGTGCATCCAGCGTCTCAAGCATGAGCTGGCTCCGAGGTCTTCGTTGTGTTTGTTCCGCGGTGATAGCGGTAGGCAGCAACGAGGATCAGCGTGAAGGGGACCCACCAGACCACATCATTGGTCGGGATGGTCCAGCCGAACGCGGGGTCGAGCGTCCGTTGGATCAGTGCCCCATCGACATACCCCACAGGCCCCGCGATCTTGCCGAGCAGCCCCACCAGCACGATGGGCCAGTGCCGCAGCGGGTCGCGTGCGGCGATGGCGTACCCGATGCCGTACACGCCGACGATCATGCCCACGCACTGCCAGATCGCCGGCTGGTTGGGCTCCTCCATGCCGACGAGGCGGAAAAAGTCCATCGGTCGAAGGACCACCCACGCGCCCCAGACGATGTTGTAGACCGCGGCGATCCAGAGGGTCGTCTTCATCCAGCGCGGTGCGGATGCGGTCGTGTCGGCGGGTGGTGTTGGCTGCATGAACCGGACACTAGGCGTGCGGACCTGTCACGTCAGCGC
>DAIOEG010000218.1:0-5110 GCA_036746415.1 Phycisphaera sp.
CTTTTCAAGCAGCTCCATGTCGCCGGTGTTGAGTTCCGTCGCCAGCCGCATCCGCTGGTCCACTTCCTGAAGCACCCGCTGCGCATTGATGTGGTTGTCCACGTGCACGCGTGACAGCGCATCGATGTACTTGTTCAAAAGCTCGACGTTGGTTGGCTCTTTCTCAAAGGCCTGCCCGTAGGCGTAGGCGGCCTTCATGAAGTCCTCGCCGCTCTTGGTGTAGGCCTCGGTCCGCTGGTCGAGGTTGGCCGGGTCGGTCTGCTCCATGCGGTTGGTCGCCTGGAACAGATACGCGTCACCCTCGGCGATGAGCTGGTCTGCCGTGCGGTGGAACATCGTGAGGTACACGCCCCCCAGCGACAGCACCAGCAGCACCAGCACCGCGCTGAGGATCATCACAAACCGGGTATTCACTCGAGCTGCCATATCGCTTCGTCCATTCCGGCCCGTTTCCACCAACACGGGCCTCGGCCTCTACAAAATCCTCATCCACAACCAACGCTGCGCCACGAAGCGCTCCAACACATCACTTCCCCACCACCGGCCAGCGCCCCGCGCCCACATCGACCCAGTCGGGCAGGCACGCCATCACATCGGGCAAGGCCACGCTTAAAAATGCCGACGCCCGCTCTTCCGACACCGCCTGATCGCTGAGCGCCAGCATGCCGCGCTCGCCCTGCTTCAGAGGCATCACCTCGATCTTGCAGTAGTAGCTGAAACGGTCCCGCAAATCGAACGCCTGCAACCGCACCTCGTTGGGCGATGCGTAAAACCGGCCGTTGGCCGCGAAAAAATAGTGCACGATCTGCTTGTCGCCCTGGCCGGTGCTGAAGGCAAACGATGTGACAGGCACTTCCAGCGTCGGCACGCGCGACGATGCACGGCCGGTGAGTGGGTCGGGCAGCTGCGTCGGTGACAGGTATCCCCCTGCCGTCTCGTCTTGCTCGTATAACGAGCCGTCCAGCAGCAGCGTCGGTGAAGAACTGCCCTCTGACGACATCCCGCCAGCGACGAAGCAGCGGTCCGGCACGTGCGGCACCGTGTCGATCATCCCCGTGTAGTACGCCAGGTGAACACGCATGAACGCGCCCGGCGTGTTCTTCTCCACCGACGTGTCGCGATAAATCCGGCTGATGTACTGCTTGGTCCCAAGCTCATCCTCGAAGTCCTTCGACAACGGTGGGTCTTCGTGCTCCAACACCCAACTGCCCATCGTCGTGGGCACCTGCACGAACTCATACCGCATCGGCACGGGGTCTTTGATCAGGACCGATTGCGTCGTCGCCACCACCGTCTGCATCCCAAGGGCTGCGACCGCCAACACGCCCACCACCGCACCGATCGCCGGGGGCACGGCCGTGAACCTGCGAAGCGCAACCAACACCAGCCCAAGCGCCGCGACCGAGGCCACACCCACCACGGCCCACGACGCTCCCACGCCCATCGACTCGAGCCACGGCCGGGGCGACAACGCATTGAGCCCAAACGCGTATCCAACACCCAAGACACCCGCCACCACCGAACCAATCACGCATGCCAACGCCACGCGCGTCGGCTCCGTTGGGCCCACGCCCTGCACCACCAGGCGACGCGGCTTCTCGTCCTCGATCAGAACGACCTGATCCAGGATCCAGCTGATCCCCATGAACCCCGCGAACGCCACCGCCAAGGTGATCAGCCCGATGAAGACGTGGAAATCGCCCTGCGCGAGCTCGGGGTTCACCAGGTTCAACAGCCCAAGCACCGTCACCCGCGTGATGTTCGCCGCCAGCGCCACAGGCACGGCCACCGCGATCATGAGAACCTTCTGCCACCAGAACCGTTTCATCAGAAACGCGATCGCCACGCCCATCGCGATGAACATCATGAGCGAACGCAGGCCCGAGCACGCCTCCGCGATGTTCATCGGGTGACGTACCAGTGCCCCGTTCTCCCACCAGCTCATCTCGATGACCTGGCCCTGGTGGTCGATCTGGAAGCCCATCAGCCGACCGAAGATCGTGAGTGTGATGTTCGACCCCGCCGCCGCGATCAGCTGCAGCTTGAACGCGATCTGCTGCCAGATGCTGTCGGGCACCTTGATCATGAACCCCAGGTACGCGATCGGAAACGCCAGCCAACGCAGCATCGCTGGCCCAAAGACCGTCAGCGCACAACCGACCAGCGACAGCAGCATGCACACCCCGCCCACCAGGTCGTTACGCACCGGATAGATCGCCAGGAAGTAACCAAACACCCCCGCAAACACCAGCACAAGCCCCGGCCAGAACACACGCTTGCGCGTCGCCGACACCTCGGCCCGGTGCTGCCAGAGGTATGCGCCGGAGATGAGCGGCGCGATCAAAATATGGCCCCAGTCGGCAAACTGATCGGTCGCGGCCAGATACGCCCGGTAGAAAAACGCCCAGTGAAGCCAGATGAAGAACACCGCAAACGTGACCGATGCAAGCCAACCCAACGGGCTGAACACCGGCGTTGCGCGCGTCCATAACGACGTGGCTGAGGTCGGCTTCGCGGTGGCTGCTTGGCTGGAGGCGTGGGCGCTCATGACAGAAGAACGTCTCCGGAAACGGGCCGGTCCTGCGAAAGACGCACAACAAGGGACGACGCCGGCCGAACACGCATCCCTCCGCAAAGCTCGCCGAGACAGTTCGTACGCACGCCAAACCGACCCGGTTCTAAAAAAACCCGCTGTTGGCCAGCCGATGCCTCGCTGGCCTTCGGGCAGCCCGCACCGACTCGGGCAATCACGGGTTGGACCACTGGACGGTTCATGCGACACGGGGGGGACGGGGGCAAGTCTCTGCAACACCTGGCCCATCGGCTGGGTGCGTCTGCAAAGTGACGGGGGCGGTCCTTCGCCGAGATGCCTTCCCTGGCCCCACCCCACCTGTTCCGGGCCACCCGATGCGAGGGCCGACTTGACCGATGCATCGGGTTGGCCAGGAGAGCCGATGCCCAAGGGGGCTTTCGGCTGTTTCGCCGACCGGGTCGATGACCGGGGTTGAAAAAAGCCCCGACCTTTTAAAGTCGAGGCTTTTGGATTGTAGTCGAGGGCCGCATGTTAGTTATTGTTGTTATTCGGCGGGACCCCGAAGATGTCGTTGCCGAAGTTTCGGTCGGCGATGAAGCCGAAGCCGTAGCTGACGCGGAAGCCGTTGCGGATGACCGCCAGCGGGGTCGCCCAGAAGTCCGTGCCGACGTTGATCAGGTCGTCGGGTTTCAGGAAGATGTCCGGCTCGGTGCCATCGAAGATGGCTTTGAGGTCGAGGCGGACGGTGGCTTCCTGCGCGTCGCCGATGCGTCGGGTGAGGTCCACGCGCTTGGGGTTGGCCAAGCCACCCAGGCCGCCGGAGGCCGCGACGAGCTGCTTGAGGGTCAGCTGGTTGGAACCGGGGACGCTGTAGGTGCCCGGGCGGTTGGACTGGCCCATGATGTAGACCAGGCCGGCGTTGAGCGAGGGGACGCGGATGATGTCGCCGGGGCGGATCACGATGTTGAACCGCATGTCGCCGTCGAGCAGCTTGCTGTAGGGCACCTCGATGATGCGCTGGGTGATCTTGCCCGCCAGCTCGTCCGCCAGCTCGGCCGGGGCCTGCACGGCCTGTGCGGTGGGGACGCCCTGCGGCTGACCGCCGGCCTGGACCCACTTGCCGTCGACGTAGACCCACTGCGTCGCGCCCGAGGGAGCGCTTTCCAGGCCCGCTTCCACACCCGAGGGCGGCGCGGGGCGGTCTTCGACGCTGCCACGCTCGTTCACCGGCGTGGCAGGCGTGCTGTTGCCCTGGAGCAGCTCATCGAGGAGCGCATCGGGGTTATCGGTGGCGGGAGCGGTGGGCGCGGCCTCGCTGTCGGTGGGGGTCACGGTTGTGCCGGCGACTTCCGCGGTGAGCGGGGTCTGACGAAACACGAGCAGGTTGCTCGTCTGGTCGTCGACGCCGCCGGCGAGCGCGATCGCTTCGAGCAGACGGAACTGCGGCTGGGGGATGGCGTACGTGCCGAACCGCGTCAGGCCTTCACCGGGCGAGCCGATGATGTGGTAGATCGACTGGCCGGACTGGTTGACGACGACGCTAACCGTCGCGTCTCGCAGGACGCCCTTGCGTTCGAGGATGTCGATGATTTCTTCTTCAAGCTGCGAGGGCGAGAGGCCCGCGGCCTTGACCTTGCCGATGACCGGCAGGCGGATCGCGCCGGTCGCGTCGATGCTACGGATCTCCGCAGAGGTCTGGCCGGGGACGATGAGCTCGAACACCGAGACCGTGACGAAGTCGCCGGGGCCCAGCACGTATTCCTGCACGTCCGGCTCCAGGTCCTCGACCCGCACGGGCGTGACCGGGAGCTGCGGCGTCGCGCCCGCCAACTCGATCACGTCCAACGCCTCAAGGATCGGCATGGTCACGGGAGTCTGCTCCCATCGGCCCACCGTCGAGGGGTCCAAAAACGAGTCCGTCTCACACCCGACCAGCACCGCGGCGGACAAACCCGTCACGCCCAACGACACCCATCGGGTCAACCGTGCAATACGTTGTTTCTTCTGGCAGATCACCACGCGCTCCTGGGGGGGCTAGCTCGCAACTTCCACGGGCCCGAGCGGCCCGATGACATCCACAACTCTTTCACCCTCCGGCTGCCCGTCGCTCGACCGGACAACCGACTCTCCAACTGCAGACGGTTTACGCCCGCAACAATCTACATCCTAATCCATCCGGCCACACAAAGCACCACTCTTTCCAACCAACCCAAATCGGCGCAGGACCTTATATGTACCCGCTCGCCAACCGCTGACAACTCTTTCTTCAACATTCCAGCCGTCCACCGCCCCGCCGGCCGGTTGCATCGCCCCACCAGCATCGACCATCTTTACCCCACGGGCCGAACAATCGCCCCCGGATGGTTAATCGGACCTTCCCGCAAACACTTCAAAGCAGTTGGAACCGCAGATGGACGCAGATGGACGCGGATCAAAGCCACGAAAGCTTGCGACAATGACTTCAAAAAAGGGCTGCCAGCTCTGTTGGCTTATGCCAGCAAACCGCAAACCTAGCATCTGCATCCATCTGCCTCGCCCAATCCGCGTCCATCTGCGTCCATCTGCGGTTCCATCTCC
>DAIOEG010000219.1:0-387 GCA_036746415.1 Phycisphaera sp.
GAGCAGGACGCTGCCGACGATGGCGGTGACGGTGAACAGGCCGATGACGGCGTAGCGTGCGGCAACACCACTGGCGCTGGGCGTCGTCAACCAATAAATCGCTTGCGAGAACTTGCGGCCGATGGATTGAAACACGCGTGCGACGCCCGAGGCGCTTGGGTTGCCGAGCGTTGCGCCGGCGTCGCTTTTGCGCAGCAGCCGTGCGGCGGCGGTGGGCACCACGGTGATGGAGACGATGAGCGACAAGGTGACGGCGGCGCAGATGGCCAGCGCGATGTCATCGCTTCAGAGTGCCACATCACAAGGCATCGCATCGCCAGCCGCCAGCCTTGCGACAGCCCGCGACGCCCTGCGTCAGATGCGCGAAGCATTGCGGCAGGCGGCGGC
>DAIOEG010000219.1:397-5096 GCA_036746415.1 Phycisphaera sp.
GCGGCACAGATGGCCAGCGCGATGTCGCGGAAGAGTTGACCCGCTTCGTCTTCGATCGTGAGGATGGGGATGAACACGGCGAGCGTCGTGAGCGTGGAGGCGAGCACCGCGCCCCAGACCTCTTTGGCACCGTCGTACGCGGCTTTGAGCGGGGTCTTGCCCATGGCGAGGTGGCGGTCGATGTTCTCGAGGACGACGATGCCGTTGTCCACGACCATGCCGACGGCAAAGGCGAGTCCGGCGAGGGAGATGACGTTGATGTTCCGGCCGGCGGCGGCCATCACGACGAACGTGCCGATGATCGAGATGGGGATGGCCAGCGCGATGATCAGCGTCGGCCGAGCGAGCCAGAGCGTGATGAGCATCGCGATGCCCAGCAGCACATAGGCCCCGGTGCGCAGCGTGCCGGGCGGCAGGAACTGCGTGCTCACCATCAGTACCACCAGCGCAGGCGTGACGACGTACACGAGCGCAGGCCGGCGCCCTAGCTCGAGGAACACCAGGAGCGCCAGCGTTGCAAGCACACCACCGACCACGAGGTTGCCCTGCACGAGGTCCAGCGCGTCGTAGATGTAGCCCGTCTCGTCGTACACGCGCTGCAGGAAGAACTGCGGCGGCGACGCGAGGCCTTGTTCGGACTGGAGCAGCACGCCGATGGACGGCAGCACCGACTCGTTCACCAGATCGACCTGCGCGTTGACGCCGGCCATGACGCTGATGACGTTCGCGCCGCTCTCTTTGTAAACAGGCATCGCCAGCGCCAGCTCGCCACGCGAACGCACAAAGCTCCGGCGTTTCTCGTACCCCACCGAGACCTCGGCCACATCACGCACACGCACCGGCCCGCCCGAGGGGTCGTAGGCGATCACGGTCTGTCGGATCTGCTCAAGATCGTCGTACTCGCCGGTGGTGCGGACGCGGACGCTGTATCGGCCTTCGCGCTGTTCACCTGCGGAGACGTTGACGTTCTCGCCACGCAGCGCGGACGCGAGGTCGTCCAGCGTCACCTCACGCTGCGCGATCTTCATCGGGTCAAACTCGACGTGCACCTCTCGCTCACGACCGCCGTACACGCGGACCTCGCTCACGCCCGGCACACGCTCGAGCAACGGCTTGATGCGCTCCTCGGCCGAGTCGCCCAGCGACTGCACATCGAAGCCCGGCGACTGGCTCGTGAGCAGGAGCCAGGCGATGGGCGATCCCGCGCCGGCCTCGCCCGTGGTGAGCACCGGCTCGTCCACCTCGTCGGGGTACGAAGGCACCTCGCGCAGCGCATCGCTGACCTCGACGCGGGCCGACTGAAGGTCCGTGCCCACGACAAACTCAAGCTCGATCGACCCTTGACCGCGCACGGCGGTGGCGGTCATTTTCACGAGGTTCCGCACGTTTTTCAGCACGTCTTCCTGGTCTTCAAGGATCTCCTTCTCAACTTCCTCGGGGCTTCGGCCGGTCCACTCGGTGGTGACGGTGATGATGGTCGGGTCGGTGTCGGGCGTGAGCTGGATCGGGATCGTGCGCAGCGCGATCATGCCGAAGAGCAGCACGAGGATCACGCCGACGGCGACCTTGACGCGGTTGTCGATGGCGAAGCGGATGGGGTCCATGAAGCGTGTCCTGAGGGAGTTGAATCGCCAAGACGCCAAGGGGGCCAAGGGCCGCCAAGAGAATCAGCGAATCGTTGTGAGTCGTGAGTGATCTGTCGAAGGAGTCATGCGCTTTGGATCAGGAGTGCGCATTTGGACTCTTGAACTTTGTCATGCCCCTTGGCGGGCCTTGGCTCCCTTGGCGTCTTGGCGATACAACTGATTCAAGTGCCTTCACCGCCGATCGCGGGGTCGGGGGCGTCGGCGATGGGGTTATCGCTTGGCGGTGTGTCGATGATCAGCGGGCGGGTGGGGAACAAGCTCTCGGCCCCTTCGACGACGACTTGTGCGCCGGGGAAGAGCGGGCCATCGATGGTCTCGATGGCGAAGCGGTCGCCGCTGCCGAACAGCACCTTGATGACGGCGGGGATGGCCATGGGCATCGGCGCGTTGTCGTCCTTCAGCGCGACCCAGACCTCGGGGCTGCGCATGCCGAAGACGACGGCATCGCGCGGGACGGTGAGGCGCGGCGCTTGTGCGCCCAGCGGCACGCGGGCCGTGATGCTCATGCCCGGCTTAAGCTCGCCCTCGACGTCGTCCATGCGGATGGTGACGGGGAACGTCCGCGCCGCGTTGGTGCCATCGGGGTTGATCGCGAAGACCGCGGCCTCGAACTCCTTGCCCAGCGCGTCGACCTGCACCGTGACCTTCAGCCCCGGCGACACCGCGCTGATGACGCCCTCGGGCACGTCCACGATCGCGTCGATCTCGCCGCGCGACATGAGCGTGACGATGCCGTCGCTGAGCGTCAGCCACTGGCCGACCTCCGCGAGCTTGTCGGTGACTACCCCGTCGAAGGGGGCGACGATCGTGACGCGATCGACCTCGGTCTGGGCGAGGTCTCGGGAGGCGGTCAGGGATGCGAGCCGTGCCTCGGACGCGGCGACGAGCGTGCGTGCATCGTCCACTTCTTTTTGTTTTGCCGACCCGGCCGAGAGCAGTGAGTCGAGCTGCGCAAAGTCTGAACGCGCCTGTGCGAGCTCGGCCTGGGCCTCGGCGACATCGGCGGATGCCGACGACAGGCGCGTCTTCGCCCATACATCATCGATCCGGCCGATGATGGTTTCACCGCCCACCACCGGCGAGCCGCGCTCCACGTTGAGCTCCAGCAGCTTGCCCTCGACCTCGCTCGTCAGCGTCACGCGACGCACCTCACGCAGACGACCCGACACCGACACGCGGTCCTGCAACGGCTGCATCTGCGCCTCGCCCACACGCACCGACGCCGGCGGAGGCCCACCACCCTCCGGCGGACCGCCCGGCCCGTCCGCGTCCGGGCCCGTCGCCATCAGCGACATCACCACGCCACCCGCTACCAGCGCCCCCAGCAACGCCCCCGACACGCCGACAGCCACCGCCCAAAGGCCTGCAGCGGTCCCGTTACGCTCGTTCCCATGACTCATCATGTATGACCTGTCAAAACTTCCCCGGCTCAACCCACCACGCGATGTCACGGTACGCAGACCACCCCCCGACTTCAACTCCGCAATCCTCCTACGAGCCGCGACCGTGAGGGAGCGGTCCGGTGAAGCGGTGTGCGGCTCGCCGGAGCGCAGGCGGGATCAAACGTCGCTTGTGGGCTTAGGGATCGCTGAACCGGAGGGCGGGACCGCTCCCTTACGGTCGCGGCTCGTGGGGGCGTGCTTCGTTGGGGCACGTGTTCTTTCACCTCACCGCTGGTCGGCGTATTCCCACACCGTGACTTCGAGGCGTTGCACGCCCCATTGCAGGGCTTGCTCGTGCGTCGGGTACAGCAGGTCGAGGCGTTGCCCCTTAATGGCCCCGCCGCGGTCGAGCACCGGCACGGGTCGGCCGCCGTTGTAGCCGGGGATCGAGACGAGCGAGCCGAAGGGCAGGATGTTGGTATCCGCCGCGACGAGCTTCCCGCCGTGCGTGTACACGCTGAACCCCGAGGCCGTGATCCCGTCGGCCCACACGCCGCACGACCGCGCATCGGGGCTGTACGCCGTGGTGAGCATGGTCATCGTCCGCACCGGCCGGATGGGCCGCTGGTCGTAAAAGCGCACCTCCCGCCCCTCGGCCCGCACTGGCGTCGCCACAGCATCAGGGCCTGACGGTCGTGCGACAGGTGCCAACCGCGACGGCGCCTCGGCCGGGTCCGCAACCGCGAGACCGACACGGGGGGCTTCCGGGGTGACCGGGGTCAGCGGCGGCAGGTGCACCGTGAGCAGCGCGGGCGTTTCACGTTCGCTTTGGACGGACACCCAGAGGCCGACCATGAGCACCGCCCCGCCGACAAACGCGGTGGTCATGACCCCCGCCGCCAACCACCCCGCCCACGCGCGCGTCCGCCGTGTGCCACGCACCGCATGCACATGCCCGGGGCTTGGTCGCAGGAGGGGGTTCATGAGGGTTTCAAGGTGCGGCCAGCCCCACAAGGTTCAATAAAAAGGTCCAACACGCTTTGGGAAACGGGTTTAATCACGATCGTACCCAGCCAGATGGGTATGGCCAAGGTTGGGGATCCCCCGTGGATTCACTTTTTCCGGGCAATACGGCTCCGGCGGCTGGGTCCCGGTTTCGAAGGAGCAGAAGCCAGTGCCGCGATGGGAGCTGCGGGCTGGGCAGCGATGGCTGTGAGGGCTGGTTTTGAGCGTTGCCTCCGGGCGGGGGTGGCGACCCAGATGACCTGGTCGGACGCGTACCACACCGCCAGGCCGTACGGCTGATACACCGGCCGGAGCTGTACAAACGTCTCGTCGCCCTCCTCGGCCAGCTCCCACACCCGCCCGGTGAGCTGGCCGTTCAAGGTGGCGACGGTATCGCCCTTCGCCAGCAGTCGGCCGGCGACATCTTTGGCTGTCTTCACGCGTTTCATGTCGGACCTCAAACCCGTGCAGTGCGTTGCACGCTAGCGCTTCAAAACAGCCCGGTCCACCGTCGAAAACGTCCATTTCCGAGGCCAACTCTCGTTGACATCGATACTTAGATAGGACCGAAGCGAAGAGCTATACTCGCACACCCGGGCCGTGGAACCGGACCAAACCCTGCTTTTTGGAGTTGAACGATGGCGTTGGAGACGACGTTACTGTTCT
>DAIOEG010000220.1:0-5070 GCA_036746415.1 Phycisphaera sp.
ACTCAAGAAGCCGACGCTTACCGACCGTCGGCTCGCTCTGCTGCGCGCTCCAGCCGCGCCAGCCAAACCGCCGACACCATCGCCAGCACCACCGAAGCCGTGAAGCAATACAAGCCCCAGCCCGGCTCGATCCTGCTCCCGCCCGGCAACCCTTTGATCGCCACCACCAGCACCGCGACCACCAACACGTCCAACATCGAAAACTTCCCGCCGTGATGCGCCAGCCAAAGCGCCCAGCTCTTGCGGGTGCGCCCAGCCACCGCGCCGACCTGCCGATACGCGTGCCCCATGACCGCCAGCTTCATCACCGGAAACACCACCGAAAAGCCGCATAAAAGCACCGCCAGTGAACGCTCGCGCTCCTGCCACAACCGCATCACGCCCGACACAATCGAGAACTCACTCGGTTGCACCACCGATGGCCGAAACACCCGCACCCAACCATCCAGCGCCCCCAGCGACGGCAACACCGTCATGCATGGCCCCGTCAACCCAAGCCCAAGCAACACCGACGACACCACGAGCAACGCCCCCAACACACGACGCTCCCTCGGCCTCAAAACGCCGCGCGTTGCCACAGCATCGACACGCGTCTGGCTCATTGCTTCAACCCCGATCCGCCCCGCTGCTCCAACGTCAACGATGATGCCGACGCCAGCTCGCCCGACAGGTCACGCAGCAACCTGGGCGACCACACGCGCCTGGGCGACCAGCCCTGCCAGCGCAGGATGCCGTCACGGAACACGTCCCACGCCACCGCGTCCCCCGCGCCCTCGTAACGCGACATGTCGCACAACACCCCCTGCGCAGAAGCGCCCTGCTGCCGAAGCACGACATCGACGCAGAAGCCCGCGTTGCCCCAGCCGACATCGACTGTGCACCCGCCCTGCTCCACCCAACGCTCGCCGACGCCGCGCGCGACATCGCTTGCAAACGCAGGGGTTTTGAGCGCTGTCGTTGGGACGTGTGCACCATCCGACATTGGCTGCGCACACGCCAGCGTGACCTTCTCCGCGTACCTCAGATACGCCATCAACAGCCACGGCCCGCCGGGCGTTGCGCCCGCTGGCACGGGCTCGGTCGTGCGATACGCCTCGCCTGGGATCGATGTCACCACCCACACCTTCTCGCGTGCTCGTGTCACCAGCACGTTCAAGCGTCGGCCCCCGCCCGATAGCGCGAGCGGCCCGAACCGCCGATAGAACCTGCCGTCCTGCGTCGGACCGTACGTCGTGCTGATGATCAGGTGGTCCCGCTCATCGCCCTGCACGTTCTCAAGGTTTTTTACGAACAGGCCTTCGTACCCACCGTCGCGCACCAGCTCGCGCGCCTCGGCCAGCCGTTTGCCAAACGCCTCATCCGCCTCCGCCTTCTCGTCGAGCAACTCGACAATGAGGTCGCGCTGCACGAGGTTGAAACATGCGATGCCGATCGACGGAACTTTCTTCTTGGATAGCAACGTCTCGACGATCGTGACGACGCGCTCCGCCTCCGCCTCGTTCGTGCGGTCTCGATACACGCCGCCCACCGCGATCAGCTCCACCGGCGGGCCATCGGACGCCTTGTCCGGGTGCCCGGGCACCGCCTGAAGACGCCCGCCGTAGAAGTGCTCGTTCGAGAAGCCGATTAGCTCGGGACGTTTGGATCGGTAGTGCACGTTCAGGTAGCTCTCCTGCACGTTGAGGTTGAGCACGGCCGTCAACAGATCTTCAACCTCGCGCTGCTGCACCTCGAATAATTGCTCTTCACTCTCGATCGCTTCGTCATCGCTGCTCGCCACACCCGCTTCGAAAAACCGCGTCGGCGGGAGCTGTTTCGTATCCCCCGCGATCACGACGCGCTTGGCACGCATCAGCACCGGCAACGACTCTTCCAACCGCACCTGCGACGCCTCATCAAAGATCACCACATCGAACAACGCCTCACGCGGGAACACCTGCGCCACCGTCTCGGGGCTGCACAACCACACCGGGCACAGGTCGAACAACGGGTCGCCCCCGCCGTCTTCATGCGCCGCCGCCCTGCCCACCGCGAGCATCTGCCGAAGCCGCATCGCCTTGCTGCCCCGTACGAACAGACGTTGCCGAAGCGCCGCGCCCATCGTGCTCATACGCGTGCCCGTGCCCGTCAACAACCGACGCTGTTGCAACGCCAGCCAGCGCGACAGCACCGCGTCGCGCACGGCCTTACGTTTCTGGTTCTCCAGCTCGGCGATCCGCTGCATGCCGTGCTCGACCTCCGCGGGGTCCAGCCGCGACAACGCCGGCGAAGCCGACATGCGCTCGCGCAGCAACCGATCGATCAGCGCTCGCTCCAACGCCGACCACCCCTGCGCGGGCGTCGCTCCGCTCTGCATCAACACCAGCAACGCGCTGCGCAGCGCCTCGGGCGATTGTTCCAATGTCTCACGCACGCGCAGCACACCCTCGACCTGAGGCGCGCTGCGCTGGAGTGCATCCAGCGTCGGGCTGGCTTCCGCGCCACCACGCCATGCGCTGCTCATCGCCTTGAGCGACGTGTCGTTGAACAATTGCGATGCTTCGAGTGTCTGCTCCAGCGCGATCATTGCCGAGGCCCGCGCTGCCGACCGCGTGAGGCCCTCGATCAGTGTTGCGCGGGTCGATGCATCGGTGAGCGACTGTTTGACTGTGCTGCGCAGCATGCCGTCGTTATCTGCGAGACTTCGGACCCGCAGCAGCTGAGCGAACGCATCGAGCCGTCGTCGGAGTGATGCGTCTTCTAACACCTGATGCCCGAACGTCTCGCCGCTCAATCGGCCGACGAGCGTCGTCATCGCCGACCGAGCACGCAACCCCACGAGCACCGCCTTCACACGCTCCGCACTCGCAACATCCAGCGCAAGCCCGTACCCGCGCAGCACCTTCTTCGCCGCTCCCTTGGCACCGATCGCAAGAAACGACCACCACCGCCGCGCCACACCCAGGTACTGCTCCAGCGCGCCCAGCTGTTCCGCGAGCTCTCGACCGCTTGGAAACCGGTCTTTCACGACCTCCCAAAGCTCCGTATCGATCGGCGTGCCAAGTGCTGCACGCGACGCCTCCGCGCCTTGCAACGCCTCGCTCATCTCGCGCACCTCTGCATCGCTCAACAACGCGATCCGCTCCGCCTCGGCATCACCCGCATTCATCGAACTCAGCACCCCGCGCAGCGCCTCACGCCGTGTCGCCTGTGCCCCAAGCGCCTCGCTCGCGCTCCACGGCGGGACGCTCTCGTGGCGTGTCGCGTCACACGCTGACGCTGCGCTCACGCACGACACCAGCTTCGCTTCCACATCCGCCTTCGACCGCGACAGCCACGCATCGACACCGCCTGCGCACGCCTCCCGCCAGGGGTTCTGCGCATACCCCACCGCGGCGCTGCGCTCGAGCGCCACCTCGATCGCCTGCCGACGCGAGACGAGCTCCGACTCTTTCACGTCCTTGAGCGCGCCTTCTGCCAACGCGCCACCCGATTGCGTTAACCACCGCCCCATCAGCGCATGAAACGACTCACCACTCAACCCCTCCACGCCACGCATCGGCTGCATCAGCGCCTCGTACAACGCCCACAGCGACCCGTGCAACGCCGTCAACTCTTCATCGAGCTTCTGCACCTTCCCCTCGGCCCGCTCGCTTGCTTTGAGTTCCGTCAACTCATCAAGCCGGGCGCGCATCTTCATGTACAGGTCGCGCTGGTCCCTCGCCGGGTCGTGCACGACGGCGCACAACCCGCCCAGCCCCTGGCCCTCCAGCCGGTTCATCACCACGTCCAATGCCGTGCGCTTGTCACATACGAAGAGCACACGCTCGCCGCGCGCCAAGTGGTCCGCGATCATGTTCGTGATCGTCTGGCTCTTGCCGGTCCCCGGCGGGCCGTGCATCACGAGCACCGCGTGCTCACTCGAACGCGACACCGCCAGCCCTTGAAACGGATCGCTCAGCGTCACGAAACGCTCGTTGTCATAACGACGACGCCCGCCACCCTCCGCACCGGCTTGCGGCGCATCGCCCGGCGTCTCGCTCGTCGCTTCACGCAGCAACGCCCCCGCTTCCACCAGCATGCGCACCGGGCCGTCCAGCACATCGCTGTCCATCATCTCCCGCGTGTCACGCACCAGCCCCTGATTGCCCGCGGGGAACAAGCCCAACACCGCGCCGGCCACCAACCTCGGTCGACCGCCCAGCCCCTCCACGCCCGGCACCTCGTCCACCACCACCGCCAATGGGTCCGCATACGACACGCCCTCTTCCACTGCGATCTCAAGCGTACTGGTCACCCACGACACCAGCTCGCTCAACTCCCGCCAGGGGTCCGCGCCCTCTTCATCGCTGAAGACGCCCTCGGGCACGCGCTTGCCCGTCTGTCTCTCGACCCACGCGAACAACGCCGGGTTGGGCATCACCCGGTCCACGCCCTCGCCCACGCACGACAGCTCCACCCCTGGCCGGCCACTCCCACGCACCACCAACGACACCGGCACAAACGCCACCGGCCCAAGCACCCTTGCACCGCCCCCCGCAGACTCCGGCGGAACGCTCAGCAACGGATACCCCACGTGCAACGCGTGCACCCCCGTGTCCTGCTCATACGTCCGCGCTTCCTCACTGAGCACCGACAACTTCTGAAGCAACGACCGCTGCGCACGGAACGCCTCGACCGCCGCGCGACGTTCCGGCGTCATTCCCTCTTCAGATGACTCCTGCGTCGCCCGGCCAAACCGCGCCTTGCCCGGCTCCTGCCAACCCGCAGGAGCCGTCACCGTGCCCGTCACCCTCGCCCGGCCATCCTTCAATAGCGAAGTCAACACCGCCGACGCCGACACGTCTCGAAGCGCCGACAACGCCGTCAGGTCCACCCGCTGCCGACTCCGCGCCGGCCGACAATTCAGCCCCGGCCCGCGCATCAGCGACCCATACAACCGATCCAACATGTGCCCCAACACCACCCGGTGCCCGCCAACTTTCGGTTGCTGTTCCATCCACGCAATGTACCCCGCACCCCTTCAATCAATCCCAAAAAAAAGCCGCCCCCGGTTCATCACCAGGGGCGGCTCGTCAATCTTCAAGTTGT
>DAIOEG010000221.1:0-3636 GCA_036746415.1 Phycisphaera sp.
GGGCGTCTTCACACCCTCCCAACTCATGCCCGGCCTCAAGGCCATCGTCGACGTCCACAAAGACTGGGGCGACCGACAAAACCGCGTCTGGGCACGCATGAAATACGTCGTCTGGAAACAAGGCATCGACTGGTACCGCGAACAAGTGCGGGCGCTGGGCGCATCGTTCGACATGCCCATCCCCGGCGACCACCTCCCCGGCCCGCGTCAACTCCACCACGGCTGGAGCAAGCAGGAGTCCAACGGCAAGTGGGCCTACGGCGCGTACATCGAGTGCGGCCGACTCGTCGACGACACCTACATCAACAAAACCAAACTCGACCCCGATGCAGCACCGGGGCAGACCCACTTCAGTGGGTCTGCTCTCCCCCGCCTGCGCGCCATGGTCCGCGACACACTCGCCGCGTTTCCGGGGGTCGAAGTCATGATCACCCCCAACCAGGACCTGCTCTTCACAAACATCGACGACGACGCCAAGCAAGACTTCGCCGGCAAACTCGCCTCCTACGGCCACGGCACACGCAACGGAAAAACCTACTCCGCCCTCCGCGTCCTCTCCGGCGCCTGCGTCGGCTTGCCCACCTGCCGGCTCTCCTACACCGACTCCGAACAGTTCGAACCCGAGCTCCTCGACGAGCTCGAAGCACGCGGCTACGGCCACCTCAACGAGTCCATCGGCATCACTGGCTGCGAACGCCAGTGCTTCCGACCCGCCACCAAGACCCTCGGCTGGGTCGGCTCAGGCGGAGACAACTACGCCCTCAAACTCGGCGGCTCCCAAGACGCCTCCACCCAGGGCCACTGGCTCACCGACGGCGAAAAGCAATACCTCTCCATGGTCCCAAGAGACCGCGTCGCCGACGTCTGCGCCACCCTCTTCGACTGGTACCTCGCCCAAAAACAAGGCCAAAACGGCCACTCCGAACCCATGGGCCAGTTCATCCACCGCCAGGGCTACCCCGCCGTCCTCGCCGCCCTCCGCAGCGACGACCGCACCCAAGACCTCATGGACAAACGCAACCCCGCCGCCACCTTTGACCCCTACATCGAAGCCAACCTCCTGCCCGCGTAACACACATGCCCCGCGCGTTGTCACTCGGGCATTGAATTGAACCGCGGAGGTTCGGAGAGCGCGGAGGCATGAGTCAGAGGGGAGAGCTTGAGCCGCAGACGGACGCAGACGAACGCAGAGGATGCAGAGTGTTAAATCATTGTCTTCTGATCTGTGTCCATCGGTGTCCATCTGTGTCCATCGCCTAGGTTTCGTTTGAGCATGGACATGACGGTCTCGGCCTGCAAGCGCAGGCCGTAGGCCTCGTCGTTGAAGTCGGTGGCCATGAGGCGGCGGCCC
Source organism: Phycisphaera sp. (assembly GCA_036746415.1). Lineage (GTDB taxonomy): Bacteria > Planctomycetota > Phycisphaerae > Phycisphaerales > Phycisphaeraceae > DAIOEG01. The sequence continues at coordinate 1,352 of DAIOEG010000221.1, forward strand.
GCGGAAGTTGGCCGGTGGGGAGCTTGTCGGTGGGTCGGCCGATCTTGGGGGGGATGATGGATTCCATCTCCTGTGTCTCGCGTAGGAGCACATGATTGGCTTCACTGTCATAGCCGGCGTCCAGCAGCATCTGCTCGGGCCAGACGTGGCCATCCATGTGGCGCATCAGGGGCAGGAGCTCGTCGACATCGGGGCGTGGGCCCTGGCTGCGGTGGATCGTCAGGATCAGGTGGCAGTCGCAGTCGAGGATGAGGCGCAGCTTGAGGAAGCGGTGGTCGGTGACAGCGGTTTTGGGCTTGTGTTCAGGGGGATCGGCGTGCGAGCGGCGGGCGCGGCGTTTGGCGAAGTACTTGGAGCAGTGGCTGGACGCAAAGCCCGTGGAGTCGCCCGCGGCGCGGTCGATGCGGGCGACCCACGCCCAGTCGTCCTCGTCCACGACCCCCTTGTGGCCGCCGTAGGCCTGCACCAGCGTCTGGGACAACAGCTTGCGCAGCAGCGGGTCACGCAGCAGCTTGGCCGACTCACGACTCACGACTTACGCAAAAAGCCAGACGCTTGGCTCGGGGACTCGCTTAGCGTCGGTGTGGGGGGAGATGAGCGGGGGGGTGCCTGGTCGTGTAAGTGGTTGGATATGAGGGTGTTGAGGGTAGGATTGATGGGTGTTTGAGAGGTGAATGCGGGGCGATTGCCGGGACGGGTGGGCCGGCTTGTGAATGGCTGGCCCGTCGAAAGGAGACCTGTCATGCGGAGTATTCGATCCCTCAAGCGGGCGTTGTGGACGGGGGTGCTGGGCCTGGGTGTGGTGTCGATGTCGGTGATGCCGGCGCTGGCGGATGATGACCGGGGGAGCCGGGGGAGCCGGGGGGATCGGGGCAGGTCTTTCCACGACGACCGTGGCGACTTGCGCAGCTTCGGCGGCGGGTACGACCGGGGGTGCGACCGGGGGTACGACCGCGATGCCCGTTGGCGCGACAGCGATGGCTTCTCGTTTTCGATCCGCGTCGGCAGCGACTGCGGGACGCGCGGGTCGGTGCGGTACGAGCGACGCGAGCACTTCCCGCGATACGACGATTGCCGAGAGGTCCGCGTGTATCGCCCGGTGCGACCGGTCCACCCGGTGTACGTCGAGCCCTGCGAGGTGCGGGTGATCCGCCCGGTGAGGCCCGTGTACGTCGAGCCGTGCGAGTACCGACAGGTCGGCCGGTGGGAGCGGCGCTGGGTGCCCGCCGAGTACCGCTACGTGTACGACGGCCGGGGCTACAACCGCGTCTGCGTCCGCGAGGGCTACTACAGCAAGGTCTACATCGAAGGCCGGTTCTGATCCCTTAAAAACAACACCCCTCTCTTGCCGCCCGACGGATCACCTATCTTGATCCGTTGGGCGATTGTCCGGATGGACCCGTCGACCTGCCGACGCGTGCCGAACATTCTTGATCAGGAGCTTGCGATGAAACGATGGCCTTCCCTCTTGTGTGTGTCCGCGATGGTGTTATCCACCCCGGCCCCCGCGTGGTCGCAGGCGCAGCCGGCTGATGATGCGAAGGCAACAGGCGTGCTGACCGAGGCGCTTGAACAGATTCAAGAGACGGACGCCTTCACGCTCAAGGCGACCATGAAGCAACGCGTCGCCTCGCCCCTGTCGGGCATGGACCAGACGATGACGTTTGCCTACGACCTTGCCGTCGACCGGCCCGACCGCATGTCCATGAAACGCGACATAAGCCCGGCCATTGAGAACAACATGGCCATGGTCGACCTCGTGCTCGATGGCACCTCGGCCCACACCCTGATCCACGGCAACAAGTCCTACTCTTCCGCCGATGCCCCCGACACCCTCGACCAGTTCCAGTCGCCGATCCTCTCGGGCGACGGCCTGGGTCTCGTCGTCTCGGGCCTCCTGAAGCCGCAGGCGCTGATCGAACAGCTCAACAACTCCACCGCCACGTGGGTCGGTCAAGAAACCATCGAGGGCGCATCCTTCGACCGTGTCCGCGTGACGCTCACCGCCGAACAGCTCAAGGCCATGAGCGGTGAGGACGCCGGCTTTGAGATGCCCATCGACGTGTGGGTCACAAGCGATGCGCCGCACCTGCTCCGCAAGCTCGTGCCCGACATGAAGCCCATGGTCGAAGCGATGCGGGAGCGGGGCCAACTGCCCGCCGAAGACTTCGACCTGTCAATGTCCGTCACGCTCGACGGCTGGAACACGGCCCCAGCGCTCGCCGACGACGCCTTCGCCTTCAACCCGCCCGCCGATGCGACCAAGGTCGAGGATGTGTTTGCGA
>DAIOEG010000221.1:3646-5056 GCA_036746415.1 Phycisphaera sp.
GCCCGTCACTCTGAGCGAGCTTAAGGGCCAGATCGTCGTCCTCGACTTCTGGGCCACGTGGTGCCCGCCCTGCGTTGACGGCCTGCCCAAGGTCGCCGCGACCGCCGAGAAGTTCGCTGACCAAGGCGTCGTCTTCTACGCCATGAACCAGCAGGAAACGCCTGATGTGGTCCGCGCGTTCCTCAAGAACAACAACCTCACGCTGAACAACCTGATGGATGATGGCAAGGCCGCCCAGACCTTCGGCGTCCGGGGCATCCCGCAGACGGTCGTCATCGACAAGCAAGGCGTCATCCGGGCCGTCCACGTCGGCTTCGGCCCCGGCAGTGAGAAAATGCTCGAACAGGACATCCTCGTCGCGCTGAAGTAATCAACACCCATCCGCCCGCGTCGCGTCGCGCCGTGTCGCGCTCTTTTGCCCCGGCTCGTCGGCAACGCTATCTTCTCCGTCCTATGCCAGCTGCCATCCGTGAAATCAAGGGCCGGATTAAGGCCGTCAAGAACATCCAGCGCATCACCAAGACGATGCAGATGATCGCGACCGCCCGCTTTACCGCCGCCCTTCAGCGGGCGCGGGCGACCCAGCCCTACTCCGAGCAGATCCGGCAGATGGTCGGCCAGGTCGCCCAGGCGGCCGGCGAGGTCGAGTCGCCGCTGCTTCGGGCCCCCGAGCCGCGGGCGAACCGCACGCTGCTGCTGGTGATCTCGTCGGACCGCGGTCTGTGCGGGGCCTACAACGCCAACGTCCTTCGCCGGGCCCTTCAGCACCACCGTGCGATCGCCGAGCAGGGGTCGGAGGTGATCGTCCACGCCGCGGGCAAGAAGGCCCGGTCGGTCTTCACCTTCCAGGGCATCTCGATCGCCGAGTCCTTCACCTTCGGGGACCGTCCGAAGTACGAGGACATCGAACGGCTGGCCCAGCGGTACATCGACGAGTTCAGCGAGGGCCGCTTCGACGCGATCGAGGTCGCCTCGATGAAGTTCATCTCGAATGCCCGCCAGGTTCCGATCGTCTCGCGGCTGCTGCCGCTGGACGCGGTCGGCACCGAGGCGGCGGCGGACGCCGCGGCGGACGGGTCGGCGACCGCCCGGACCGCTGCCTATGAGTTCAGCCCCTCGGCCGAGGCCCTCCTCGACGCGCTTCTGCCGATGAGCGTCAAGACCGCCCTTTTCCAGTTCTTCACCGATGCGATCGTCAGCGAGCAGATCATGCGGATGATCGCCATGAAGGCCGCCACCGAGAACGCCGGCGAGCTTCGTCGCGGTCTGAACCGCGACTACAACCGTGCCCGCCAGGCTGCCATCACGACCGAGCTTATGGAGGTCATCGCCGGCTCGGCCGCCCTCGAATAGCCGTCGGTGTCAGCCCTTCTCGGGCCTCTTTCGTCGACCCGGATGCGAACGCCCCCG
>DAIOEG010000222.1:0-1690 GCA_036746415.1 Phycisphaera sp.
GAACATGAACAACATCGACCGCAACGCCTCGCTCTACAAACGCTACATGACCAAGCTCGACGAGCAGGAAACCACGCTGGAACAAAGCAACGCTTCACTCGCACAACTGCGTGAACAACTCACCCAACAACAATCCGACCTCGCTGACACGCTTGCGCAACTCACGATCGAGTGACACGTGTCGACACAACCCCCTCCCTCCGGGAGGGGGGGTTTCAAACATCTTTTACGCCATCAAAAAGCCCACGTTCAATGAACGTGGGCTTCTTTGATGGTGCATTGTCTATCGTTCAAGCCGCGTCGGTCACCTCGGCCTGTTCGATGATCTTGTCCAGCGTCTTGCCCTCGCGGATCGACAGGTAGAGCTGCTCGATCTCGCCGCGCTGCATCATCTCCTGACGCAGCTTCTCGGGGCGTCGGCCCTGTTGCATGGCGAGCATGGCGATCTGGCCGTTGATCTCGTTGGCCTCGACGTTGACGTCGAGCGACTTGGCGGCGCGGTCGATGACGAAGAACGCCTTGAGCTGCTTGATGGCCTGCTCTTCGCTCTCGCCGCGTGCCTCGGCCAGCTTCTGCTCGACCGCCTCGGGCGTCTCGCCGGCGTAGAGCATCTCCATCCGGCGACGCGCGAGCAGACGTTCGATCTGTCGGCCCTTCACGCCCTCGGGCAGGTCCAGCGTCGTCAGCTCGACCAGTTGCTCGGCGGCCTGCTTGTGCATCTCGGTCCGCTGGCGGGCCTGGCCACGACGCTCAAGCATCGTGCGCACCTGCGTCTTGAGCTCGTCTTCGCTGGTCGCGCCGAGTTGCTCGATCAGGCCGGACAGCTCGGCCGGCTGGAGGCGCTGGATGTCGGTGAGCTTGAGCACCAGCGTCACGGGCTGGCCCTTGATCTTGTCGTTCTCGTGGCCGACGGGCCCGGTCATGGAGATGCGTTCTTCGTGGCCGACCTTCTGGCCGATGAGCCGTTTGCCAAGGTCGCTCACGAGGATGCCGGCAACGTGGCCTTTGAACTCGTGCTTCTCGCCGTGCACCAGCGTGTACACGCCGGGGGCTTGAGCAACAATCTCCGCGTCGTCGCTTGCGTTCTCACCGGCGTGGACCTTGAGGTCCAGTTGCACGTAGTCGCCGTCCTGGATGTCGGACTCGCGGGCGCTGTCCATCTTGCCGAACCGCTCGCACATCTGGTCCAGCTCCTTGCTCACGTCGTCGTCGCTGACGTTGGCGGAGGGCTTGGTGATCTTGATGGCCTTGAAGTCTGGCAGGGTCACGTCGGGGCTGACCTCGACCTCGATGTGCACGGTGAGCGGGCCGGACTCGGGGAGCGTGAGCGTCTCGGCATCTTTGATCTCCGGCTCGCCGATGACGTCGAGCTTGTGGTCCTCGCACGCCTGCTGGTACGACTCGGTGAGCACCTGGCTCTGCACGTCCTTCTTCACGCTGTCGGAGAACTTGCGCTCAAGCAACCGTCGCGGCGCTCGGCCCTTGCGGAAGCCCGGCAGGACCGCGTCGTCGCTGAGCGAGCCGAACACGTTCTCAAACTTGCCCTTGATGCGCTCTTCAGGGATCACAATGGTGATGAGCTTGCGTGCGGGGCCCGCGTCGGCAAGGGTCACGGTCTGGGCGAGCTTCTCGGCAACCGCGGCGGTGGAGTCGTCTTGCATGGGAACAACCTTTCGATGTGAACGCCGGG
>DAIOEG010000222.1:1700-4962 GCA_036746415.1 Phycisphaera sp.
GGCGGTCCCGGCGGGCGGTGGGCCTTGGCCGGGGGGTGAAGACGGGCACGGGATTGCGGGTCGTGAGGGCCGGTGCCTGTCAACGCCGGCCTCACGCCCCACCGACCGACGCCAACGACCTCCCGCGGGGGCCGTCGATATCTCGATGGGGAACGCAACAGTATCACCCAACCACGCATCACGGTCAACCCGCACCGACATTACGATCCACCCTATGCAAACCACCCGCATCGGCGTCTTCGCGCCCGCTTCACCGGTCGGCCCCGTCGAGCTTGAACTGGGCCTCGACCGCCTGCGCAGCGCTGGCCTGGACGTGTCGGTCCACCCTCAGACCCTCGCGCGACACTTCATCTACGCCGGCACGCACACGCAGCGCGCACACGCGCTCTGGGACCTCGCGCACGACGCGAGCATCGACGCCCTCTGGGCCGCGCGCGGCGGCTACGGCTGCACCCGGCTGCTGCCCATCCTCGACGAACTCACCGAGAAGCACGGCCCGCCGCCCACGCCCAAACTCCTCGTCGGCTACAGCGACCTCACCGCGCTTCACCAATACGTCCGCACGCGCTGGCACTGGCGGACACTCCACGCCAACATGCCCGCGAGCGCCTCATTCGTGACGATGCCCGACGCGATGTTCGAGCCCACGCTCGCGCTCGTGCGCGCACCAACACCAGATCAACTCTGGCCCGGTACGACGCTCGAGAACCTCGGCTCGCCCATCACGCAGCCCATCACTGGCCCGATCCTGGGCGGGAACCTCACCACCTGGGCCTTCCTTGCCGGCACACCCTACTACCCAAGCGCCGAGCAACTCCGAGGCGCCATGCTCTTCTTCGAAGACCTCGACGAAGGGTTCCACAAGCTCGACGGCCTGCTCACCCAGCTCCACCAGGCCGGCGGGATGCGCGGCGTCGCCGCCCTGCTCATCGGCGGGTTCCACGACTGCCACGACAGCAAGAGCACCATGCTCACCCGACGACCCACCACCGACGACCCCAACCCGCCACGCGTCCCGCTCCGCGAACCCATCCACGAACGGCAAGCCGTCGAACACATCTTCGGCGAGTACGGCCAGCGCCACGGCCTGCCCGTCCTGTTCAAACTCCCCGTGTCCCACGGCCCCGACTACCACCCGCTCCCCCTGGGAACCCCCTGCCAGCTCACCCCGCAACTCCAACTCAAACCCCTCTGAAACGATCGCAAACAGAAGCCCATGGTCACCGACCATGGGGCTTCCTGAGCACGCCCCGCACCCACCCGCGCTGCTGCGCATCCAAGACCACACACCAACCCACGACAACCGACACAAGCACCAACACGCCCCCCAGCGCCGCCCGCGCCCACGCCGGCTCCACCCCTATCAGCCCCACAAGCGCAAGCACCGCCAGCAACACCGTCGCAACGCGCTTGCACCACACACGTCTGCTCTCACCCATGAGCAGCTGCGCAAGCGCGAGCAACACCGCCGCGTCGATCACCTGACGCAGGCACCACGCGACCGCCGCCCCGCTCACGCCGTACTCGCGCGTCAGCCACACCATCGTCACGTACCAGATCGGCAGTTCCGCGCAGTACACAAGCGCGACCCACGCCGGCCGACCGACGGCCTGGATCAATGCCGTGGGGATCTGCGCGAGCCCGTTGATGAGCACGCCGACGATCAGCAGCTGCAACACCGGCCCGGCCACCGCGGTAAACGCGCTCGCCTCCTCCCCGCTCATCCCCATCGACAGCCACACCTCCAGCACCGACGGACCAAGCGCCACACCCACCGCCGACACCGGCACGAAGATCAGCAGCAAGCCCTTCAACCCGTGCGAGAACAGCGACCGCGTCTGCTCCAACCGACGTTCATAGGTCGATGCAAACGCCGGGAACAGCACGCCCATGATCGCCGTTGGAACGATGAGCAGCTTGACGACCATCTCCGCGGGCGTCACGTAGTACGCCACCGCCCGCGTGTCGATGATCGACCCGATGATGAAGCGATCGCCGTACAACAGCACCGGCACGACCGCGTGCGTCAGCGTCATCCACCCGCCGTACCCCAGCAACGGCCGAACCGCGCCGCGGTCGAACCGCACCGCCGACCACACCGCCGGCGCTGCCCGCGTCGCCAGCACAAAGTACGCCACCCACGTCACCAGCCGACCCGCCAATAAACCCGCCACGACATACCCAAGGTCGGGCTTCAAGAACCACGCCACCAGCAACGGCCCAAGAAACGTCCACGTCCCGTGCCACAGCTGCACCACCGCAACACTCAAAAACCGCTGATGCGCTTCGAGCATGCCCCGCAAGCCCGCCGTGCTCGTCAGCACCGGCAAGCCCACCGCCATCCACACAAACGCCCACGTTGCTTCTCTCACAAGCTCCGCCCGCGCCACGTCAGACAACCCCTCGGGCATCTGGAGCGACCGCACGATCGCCGGCGCACCGATGCCCACGACCACCGCGCCGATCACCCCCGCCACCGCCATGAGCGCAAGAGCCGTCCAGAACAGCCCCGGCACGCGCCGCTCCTCGCCCGCGCCGATCGCCCTGGACACCAGCTGCGTCAGCGCCCGGTGCAGCCCCAGGTCAAAGATCGAGAAGTATCCAAACACCAGCCACGCGATCGTGAGCACGCCAAACCGCGCCTCGCCCAGCACACCGATCAACGGCGGGATCGCCGCGACCGCAACGAGGATCGGCAGGCCCATGCCGAGCAGGTTCCACACCATGTTGCTCCCGAGCTTCGAACCAGTAGCCTTGGGTGCCGTGTTCATGGCGGGCATTCATTCAAGGAGTCAAAAACTACCACGAAGGCACGAAGAGACGAAGCAAACGACGAAGTGGGACACCGCGTGCAATGAATTGATGATGAACCCTCTCAACGCAACCACTCACAAATAAGTGTGGATCAATCCGCTGTGAGTCGTTCACGCCCTGTGCTGCTCTGCATCCTCTGCGTCTCTGCGGTTCATTTAGAAGCTCTTAGTGGCTCACATAAGGCGAACCGGTCTTCCATCGGCTGGTGAGCTTGCGTTGCAGCACTTCACGCAGCGTGGACCGCTGCTTGCCCGGGAGCAGCGTGAAGAAGTCCTCGCCGATGCGAGCGAGGTGGAGCGGGTCCGTGCCGACGTGGTTCGTCAACCGGCCCTGCACCCGGCCCCAATGCGCACTGCGGTACCCCGCGTCACGCACCGCGCCGCTCGACAACGCGCTGCCCACGCCCCAAGGGTACGCGATGTGACGCACCGGCTTGCCCGGTAGCGCA